>CAYUIN010000101.1:0-7451 GCA_964444695.1 uncultured Desulfocurvus sp. | reverse complement strand
CCCGCGCGAGGGAGTCGCGGTCCGGGCGCGGCTGCGATGGTAAAGATGCGGGCGCCGTGTCCGTTTGAAATTTGCTGATATTGAAAATGGTTTTCATTGTCAACTGCGGAGGGGTGGAAAAAATGACGGGGCGGCGCGGGAGGAGGCAGGCGCCCGGCGAGGGGGCAGGCATGCGGCGAGGGGGAACGGCGGGCAACCCGGGCAGGTGCGTTGGGACGGTGGCGCCTGGGGCAGGCGCGGGCCTGGAGCCCGGCGCCGGGAGACAGTGGACGGCTCGGGCAGAAGCGGCTTGGGTTTGGCGCGCAGGAATGGCGGACAGCCCGGGCAGGCGCGGGCCTGGAGCCCGGCGCGACAGAATGGAGGTCAGTTCGGGCAGGCCCGGGCTTCGGTTTGGCGCGGCAGCATGACGGACACCCGGGCAGGCGCAGGCCGGGGCCCGGAGCGGAACCACGGGAGACGGCTAGGACGGGGACGGGCCTTGGGTCCGGCGCGCGGGGCCTAGCGCCTGCGGGCGGTGGGGCCGCCCCCGGCGGGGGCCTCGGCGGGTTCGGGTTCGGGGGCCTCGGCCTTGCGCTGGCGCACGATGGCCAGGTAGCGGCGGCGGGTCTCGTCGAAGGTCTCGCGGGCGCCCCGGCGCGAGGCGGGAGTCAGGAAGGAGGCCAGCTTCTTTTCCAGCACGTGGGGGTTGGCCTCGGTCTTGATGGCCGTCACGCCCTCGATGATCAGCTTCTGGACCAGCACCTCGCGGTCCGTCTTGCCCCGGATGTTCTCGGCGATGGGCGAGAGCACGAAGTTGCCCAGCAGGATGCCGTACAGGGTGGAGATGAGCGCGATGGGGATGTACTTGAGGATCTCGCCGGTGTCGCCCAGGCCGATGAGCAGGCCGATGAGGCCGATGACGCTGCCCGCCAGGCCGAAGGCCGGGGCGTAGGTCGCCATGGAGCGGAAGACCCGCTCCTGCTGCTGGCGGCGGACCTTGAAGAAGAAGATTTCCGTCATCAGGATGTCGCGCATCTCGTCCACGGCGTAGTTGTCCGCCACCATGTCCAGCGCCTCGCGCAGGAAGTGCAGGGTCGAGTCCAGGCCCGCCTTTTCCAGGCTTTGCAGCCCGTCCACCCGGGAGCGGATGGAGAGGTCCAGCAGCACGCGGATCACGTCGTCGGGGTCGGTTCCGGGGTGGGTGTAGGCGCCCTTGGCCACGTAGTAGGCCGTCTTGATCTGCTCGTAGGGGTAGGACAGCAGGGCGGAACCCAGGGTCCCGGAGACGACCACCAGCATGGCCTCGAAGTTCAGGTAGGCCAGGGAGTTGCCGGTGATGATGAAGGCCGAGACGAACACGGCGATGCACAGCAGCGCGCCGATGGCGTTGACGCGGTTCATTGCTCTTCTCCCTTGTAGTCCATGGTCTGCGGGGCCTCGGGGCGTTTGAGCTCGATCTCCACGCGGCGGTTGCGGGCCTTGCCCTCGGGGGTCAGGTTGGGCGTGCGCGGCTTGTACATGGAATGCCCGGTCACGCTGACCTGGGCCGGGTCGATGCGCCCGTTCGCGATGAGGATCTTGGCGACGCTGAGCGCCCGCGCGGTGGACAGCTCCCAGTTGGTGTCGAACTGGGGGGTGTGCACCGGGGTGCTGTCGGTGTGCCCGTGGACGTGGACGTCGTAGCGGGCCTTGGCGGCGATCTGCGAGACCGCGCTCAGGAAGCGGTAGCCCCCGGGCTTGACCTCGGCGTCGAAGGCATCGAAGAGCATCGGCCCGTGCATGCTGATGCGCACGGTGTCGCCCACCTGCTCCACGGTGACGTCCGTCAGCCCCGTCTCGGCCACGGCTGCGGACACGGATTCCTCGATCTCCTGGGGTCCGATGTCCGGCAGCAGCCCCGGGATGTGCTTGTCGTACACGGGCACGTCCCCGGGCTTGCCGCCGACCTGGGAGACGCGGTCCACGTTCTCGAACTCCACGTGCCCCCGGAAGGCCTGCAGGAAGTCCATCTTCGCGCTGGCGTACACGAACAGCACCGTGAACAGCACGAACATGGTCATCATCAGGTCCGCCCAGGGCACGGACCAGTGGATCTGCGGCAGGTCCGTGTCCTCCCCGAAGATGTCCTCCTCGTAGAGCTTGTGGCCCCGTGCGCGGCGCAGGGCGGCCCGGGACGCCTTCTGGGCGTCCTGGATGGCCTGGACCTCGGCGTCCTGGTTGGGGGTCTTCGGGGGCATGGCGCGTTCTCCGTCGCTGGCGTCAGGGTGTGCAAGCAACTTCCGTGCCCTGTGGCGGCGCGCTCCGGGGCCCCGCCGGGCGGGACGACGCCGGAGGCCCGCCGGGCCTGGCTCCATGGATCGACGGTCAGACTTGTCCGGGCGGGGCGCGCTGTCAAGTGCGCCGCGAAGGCCCGGCCCGCAGGCCTTGGCGCGGGGCGCCCGGAGGCAGGATGCGTCAGGAAACCGACGCTTTCTATTGGGTGTCCTGTACGGCCTCGGCGCAGGGGCCGGGGGCCTTGTAGCAGCCGAAGGGCGCCTCGATGGAGGTCAGCAGGGCATGGAAACTGCCCACCACGACCTTGGAGGAGATGCGCACGGGGATGCGGCGGCAGTCCGCCGTGACCCAGACGCGCAGGGTGGCGTCCTCGCTTTTCTTGAAGACCCCGCCCACGTGGGACAGGTCCGGCTCCACCACGTAGCAGTCGAAGCTCCCGGCCGGGACCTCCACCGTCTCGCGGGCCACCACCTCGGCCCGGCCCAGCACGCATTTGACCCCGTCCGTCACCGGCCGGTACACGGCGGAGCCGACGCTCAGCGGCATCACCCGGAAGGCGTAGAACACCGAGAGCGGGTCGAAGGTGCCGTCGTATACGGCGATGGGTTCCTTGGGGCCGTTGATGACGTTGGAGTACTGGGCCTTCATGGCGTCCCAGAAGAAGCGCACGGTGATGTCGCGCTTGTAGGACCCCTCGCGCTGCTTCTTGCGGTACAGCAGCGAGCGCGACAGCGTGGGGTCGGTGAAGGCGTCCACGTTGTCGCGGACCTTGTAGAACACGTCCACGAAGCTGGTGGTCTTGGCGCGCATCCGAAAGTGCAGGGCCGGGGCGCCGTCCACGTCGGACTCGGGCAGGACCTCGATGCTGGCCTGCCCGGCGGAGATGGCGGACCAGCGCAGGTCGTAGGTCAGGCGCTCCCCGGCACAAAACGGCAGGCCGTCCCAGGCGGGGGCCGGGGCGGCTGTGGTCAGGGCCACGAAGGCCAGAAGGGCGGCAAGTGCTGCGCTGCGCATGATTTCGTCCGGGAAGCCCCGTGTGCCGGGGCACGAGGGTCCGAATTCTAATCGATTTCCCGGACGATGAAAAGCACTGCGCCGGGAACGCGGACCAAATCCGCGTCCCCGGCGTGGGGTGCTTTCCGTTCTGCGCTGTGGCCCTAGGCCTTTTTGACGGAGATGAAGTGCTCCTGCATGGCGATGCCGCCGCCGGCGGGGTCGACCTTCTCCAGGCCGCCGGTCATCAGTTCCTGGTCGGCGATGCCCTTGGAGGAGCGGGTTTCGGCGGGGATGCGGTGGCCGAAGCCGTGCAGCATGAAGGCCGCCTCGGGGTGGATGAAGTCGGTGACGAAGGCCTTGGATGTGGCCTCGTACCCGGCGTTGGAGACCACGATTTCGTCGCCGTCCTTGATGCCCAGCTCGGCGGCGCGCGCGGTGTTGATCCACACCGGGTTGATGGGCCGCTGCTCGTTGAGCAGATAGTTGTTCACGGTGTGGCCCTGGGTGTGCAGGGCGCAGCGGCCGAAGGCGATGCGGAACCTGCCCTCGGGCGGGGCCGCCGGGGACTCGTAGGGCTTGAGGGAGGGCAGGCCCATCTCCTCCAGCTTGCCGCAGATCACTTCCAGCTTGCCGGACGGGGTCTTGAAGGCCAGCTCGTCCAGGCTCAGGTAGCGGGGCTTGTCCGCCAGCCAGATCTCGCCGGTCGCGTCGAAGTCCGCCGGGGTGTAGCCGGTGCCTTCGAGCTGGTAGTTCCACATGGCCTCGGCGCTCTCGAAGGCCAGGGCCTCGGCGCCCATCCGCTTCGCGATTCCGCCCAGGATCTCCCAGTCGGCCTTGGTGTCGAAGCGGGGCTCCACGGCGCGGGCGCGGCGGAAGAAGTAGGCCTTGAGGCCCTTCTTGGTGGCGATGGGGGACTCGCGCTCCAGGTAGGTGCTCATGGGCAGGACCACGTCGGCGTACCAGGCGGTGTCGGACCAGCTGAAGGTGGTGGCCACCAGCAGGTCCAGCTTCTCCCACATCTTCTTCATGCGGGCCTGGTCCGGCATGGCGTGCAGCGGGTCGTGGCGGTGGGCGAAGTAGGCCCGGATGGGGTACGGGTCACCGCTTTCGATGGCCTCGTAGGCGCGGTTGATCAGGCCCGGGCCCGCGTCGATGTGCTTGAGCTTCCAGCCCGCGCCGTCGGCGCGCTTTTCCTCGGGCTTGGGGAACAGGGCGTCGAAGGATTTGAGGCCCTTCTTGCCGAAGTCGCCGGGGCCGCTGACCAGGGGCAGGCCGCCCTTGGCGCCGATGGAGCCGAGCAGGGCGTTGATCAGGTACGCGGTGCGGCAGACGTAGAAGGAGTCCATGTAGCGGGCGACCATCCAGCCCGGGTGCCAGATCACGGCGGGGGCGGCGGACTTCAGCTCCTTGCACAGGGCCACGATGGCCGAGGCCTTGATGCCGGTCTCGGCCTCGGCCCACTCGGGGGTGTAGGGCGCCACGAACTCCTGGAGCTTGTCCAGGTCCTGGATGAAGCGCTCGGCGTAGTCCTTGTCGTACCACTCCTTCTCCAGCAGGGTGTTGATCACCGCGAGGTTGAAGGCGTAGTCCGTGCCGGGGCGGATCATGAAGAAGTTGTCGGACTTGGAGGCGCTGACCGTGGCCCGGATGTCGATCACGGAGAGCTTGCAGCCCGCCTCGATGCCGTCCAGGGCACCGTTGACTTCCTTGACGTTGATGGCCTCGAAGAGGTTGCGCGTCTGCAAGATGAGGTGCTTGCAGTTCTTGAGGTCGTAGCCCACGGCCTTGCGGCCCATGCCCATCACGGACTTGGCGGCGTGCAGCACGTTGCGCGCGCAGGCGGCGTCGTGGTTGCAGTAGTTGGGCGAGCCCAGGCCGTGGATGAAGGCCTTGTGCAGGTCGGCGAAGGGGCCGCCGCGGTCGGACCACAGGATGGACCGGGCACCGTGCTCGGCGATGACGCCCTTCAGTTTCTCGGCGATGTAGTCGAAGGCCTCGTCCCAGGTGACCTGGCGCCATTTGCCCTCGCCGCGCTCACCGGCGCGGATCATCGGGTACTGGGGGCGCTCGTCGTCGTCGTACAGGGCGTATCCGGCGCCGCCGCGGGGGCACAGGCCCCCGGCCATGCCGGGATCGTGGGGGTTGCCCTGGATGTAGCTGATTTCGCCGTCCTCGGTCTCGACCATGATCGGGCAGCGCACGGAACACATGCCGCACACGCTGTAGACGTTCTTCCTGGCCATGTCGCTTCTCCCTCGTCTCGCCCCCCGGGGGCGGGCTGTATGGAAAAAAGGAAAACACCCCTGCTTGTCATCGGACCCCGGCAGGGCACGCCGGTCGGGGCTCCAAACCACCATGTACCCCAGGCCCGGGGGTGGGGCAACATGGGAAAAGAACTTTGTGAATAAAATAATTTTCACTCGGGTCCACAAAGAAATTCCGTTCCTGGCGGGCCCGGATGCCCGATACCCGCGCGGCGGCCGTGCCGGGCGGCCGGAGGAGGGCGCCCGGCAGGGCCCGTGGCGCAAGGGCTGCGGGGCGCCTGGTGGAATATCGATGTTGCGTTTCGCAGTGCCGATACCCGAGTGGTTCAATCGGAATGCAGTGCGCTGATGTGCCGTCCCTTGCACGGGGCTGCGTCAGTGTGCCTTATAACATGATATAGAACCCGTGTGTGTGAAATATCTTCACTATAAATTCACGGCTTGACACGCACTGGGAAAATGTGGTTCCCACTTTTAGCTTCAGCGAAGAAAGCCCTAGGGACAAGCGCCTGGAATTGATGCGGCGCGCAGCCGGAAACCGCATGCGGATTCGCGTTGCGCAGGCCTGCGGCAGGCTCGGAGCGGGGGAAGCCCGAGCGCCGTTCAAGGCCCGGCAATAGCCGGTAAAATCCGCATCGCCTTCGTGGCGGTCGTCCCGGATTCATGGGGAGGAGGGCTTGGTTCCTCGGGGGAGGAACCTCCGTGCCGGACGCGGGACGGGCTTCGTTGGACGATTTCGGGGTGGTCTGTGTACGGTAGCGGCGCATTGCCGCCATCCGTGTCCCGCCGAGGCACCTTCCGTCGCTGCATGGAATCCGCCCGGGGGGCACCGACCCGTCTCATTCTTAATCACGGTGTGTTGCTCAACCAACCGCAGAGAGGAAATGTCCCGTGCAAACGCGCTACAAGCCGATCGCCATCGTCGCAGTGCTCCTCGGGGTGCTGGGGGTGGTGGGGTACCTGTACCCCGAACCCACGGAGGGCGCGCCAATGCGGCTGCTCTTCGAGAACGCCGGGGGTAAGGTCATCTTCACCCACAAGGCCCATGCCGAAGCCTACAAAATTCCTTGCCAACAGTGCCACCACGAAAGCGAGCACCCCACCGAAAAGCCGCAGCCGTGCGTGACCTGCCATCCCGCCTCCTATGAGGAGGGCTTCGTCCAGGAGCACCAGGGCAACGTGGACACCGAATTCTGCGGGCGCTGCCACCACCTCGAAATGGGCCAGAGCAAGTTCGACCACGCGGCCCACGAGGAGCTGGCCTCCGGTTGCACCGACTGTCACCACGACACGGACATCGAGCCCGAGCCCGGCAACTGCGCAGACTGTCACCAGGAGCAGGGCGACGAGTCCATGCCCGGCCTGCGCGACGCCGCGCACGAGCGCTGCGCCACCTGCCACGAGGACATGTTCGACGAGAAGCTCGCCGGCTGCCAGAACTGCCACGGCATGACCAAGGGCGGGGAGATTTATCCCTCCTGCGCCTCGTGCCACTTCGAGTCGAAGAAGCTGCCTCTGCCCGCGAAGATGGAGGCCTACCACACGGGGTGCATGCAGTGCCACAAGGATAGGGGCGTCGGGCCCTACACCCCGCAAGACTGCAACAAGTGCCACTTCCGGTGATCGCCATGAGCAAGCCGAACTTCACTCTTATTACCGGCATCGGCGGCCCCGCCCAGGCCGGGCCCGAACCGCAGACGGTCCGGGTTCCGCTGGCGGGCCATTCCACCAAAACCATCAAGAAGAAGGCCCCGGTCAACCCCGGGACCCTGGTGGCCGAGCACCCCAGCTCGTCCGTGGGTGACGCCCACTCGCCGATCCTCGGCGTCGTGGCCGACGTCACGGACTTCGAGGTGATCATCACCGCCGGAGCGGCCAAGCCCGCCAAGGAGGGCGAGCCCGCCCCCAGCGCCGACCCCGTGGCCCCCGTGGCCCTGG
>CAYUIN010000100.1:0-7471 GCA_964444695.1 uncultured Desulfocurvus sp. | reverse complement strand
GGACCTTTTTCCAGCGGAAAAAAGGTCCCTTCTCCCCCCTCTCCCGCTTTCCGCGCGTCCGCCACCCGCCTCGCCCCCTCAAAAAAATCACCCCCGCCACGATTTCCCGCTTGACAGCCCCACACCCTCGTCGATAGTAGTACCGAAAAGGACTACTACTGGGCCATGGACTGTATCGAGGCATTGCACAGGTTGGGCCTGACGCGCCAGGAAGCGTTGATGTACGTCACCCTCCTGGCCCACGGTCCGCAGACGGGATACGAGGCGGCCAAGCGCTGCGGGGTGTCCCGCTCCAACGCCTACGCCGCCCTGGCCGGTCTGTCCGAAAAGGGCGGGGCCATGCGCTCCGGGGGCAAGGCGGGCAAGTTCACCGCCACGCCCAAGGCCGAGTTCCTGGGCCTGATGCGGGCCGCGACCGGACGGGTGCTGGACCTGCTGGAACGCGAGCTGCCCGAGCGGGTCGGGCGCGAGGAGCCGTACCTGACGGTTTCCGGCCACGACAACGTGGTGGACAAGGTGCGCTCGATGCTGGCCGAGGTGGCCAGCCACGTGTACGTCTCCGCGCACAGCAGCGAGGCGGCCCACGTGGCCGAGGACCTGGCGGCCTGTGCGGCCAGGGGGCGCAAGACGGTCCTGATTTGCGACGCGGACCCGGGGCTGCCCGGGGTGGTCCTGCACCGCAAGGACCAGGAGCGCGGGCATCTGCGGATCATCGCCGACACCGAGGCGGTGCTGACCGGGAGCCTGCTCCCCAAGAGCAGCGCGCAGTGCCTGTATTCGCGCAACGGGCACCTGGTGCGGTTGATGCGCGAGTCCTTCCTGGGCGAGCTGGAGCTCATCGCCCGCAAGGGATGCGGGGACGGGGAAGGGGCCTGAGGGCGGCTGGTCCGCCGGGCCATTGACAGGAATTTTCGCCGCCGCGCGGCGCGGGCGGGACGCCGGGAGGACCGGAGTCCGGGCCCCCGGGCGGCAGGCGGCAGATAGTTCGGCAAGGCGGGCGTGTAGGCAGGCCCCGCTGCGCCGGGCACCTCCGTGCAGAGGGCCGGTTCCGGATTGGCTGGGACCGGCCCTTTACCTTTTGTCGGGGCCGGGCTCCGGGTCCGCGTCCGTCCGGGCCGGGGCGAAGCCCGAGACCAGGTGCAGGTCGCGCTGGGGGAAGGGAATCTGGATGCCTTCGGCGCGCAGGGCGTCCAGCACGGCCAGCCCGACCTCGCTGGAGACGTTGGCCACGCCGTTTTGCGGGTCCGCCACCCAGAAGCGCAGCTCCAGGTCCAGGGCGCTGTCTCCGAAACCGCGGAACAGGGCCACGGGCGCGGGCGAGTCCAGGACGCGCGGGATGCCCGAGGCGGCGGTGGCCATGACCTCCAGGGCCCGGCGCACGTCCGGGGTGTCGTAGGCCACGCCCACGGGCACCTTGAGCCGGACGTTGCTGTCCGAGAACGACCAGTTGACCACCTGCCCGGTGATCAGGTCCTCGTTGGGGATCAGGTATTCCGTACCGTCGCGCGTGACCACGGACACGAAGCGCGCCCGCAGCTCCTTGATCCAGCCGTATACCTCGCCCAGGGCGATGACGTCTCCGGGCTTGATGGACTTGTCCATGAGCAGGATGAAGCCGCTGACCAGGTTGGCGAAGACCTTCTGCAACCCGAAGCCCAGGCCCACGCCCACCGCGCCGGAGAAGACCGTCAGCGCCGTGAGGTCGATGCCCACGCTGCCCAGGGCCACCAGCACCGCCAAAACGAACAGCGAGACGCGCACGATCTTGCCCAGCAGCACGCGCATGGACGGGCTCATGTCCGGAACGCTCAGCATCCGGCGCTCGGCCAGCTCCGAGGCCCAGGAGCCCAGGCGCACGAAAACCACCAGCAGCACGGTGGCCTTGGCCAGGACCAGCAGCGTGACGCGCGTCCCGCCCAGGTCCACCCCGAAGCCGTCCAGCCAGCCCAGCACCGGGCCCAGCGCGCCCAGGGACTGGAGCCCCACGGCGAACAGCGCCACCACGGCCGCCGCCCGCCCCCAGAACCGCGAGACCACCACCGAGGCCAAGAGCCGCACCAGGGCGTAGGCCAGCAGCACGTCGCCCAGGGCCTTGACCCCGTGGGCGGGCATCTTCTGCTGGAGCAGCACGCCCCGGGCGGCCAGCAGCAGCAGGATGGCCACCAGCGCGGGCAGCACGCCGATGAAGGTCCGCACCACGCGGGCCAAATGGCCGTAGGCGGCCAGGGAATCCGGGACGCGGGCGCGGATGGCGCGGCGCATGGGCGCGGCCAGCAGCCAGCCCAGCAGGCAGCAGACCACGGCGGTCGCGTGCTGGAGCACGGCCCCCGGGGTCAGCAGGGTGCGCTCCGTCCAGCCCGGCAGCGCGGCCCAGGCCTCCAGCAACGTGGCGAGCAGCGTATCCATGGCGTCCTAGGCGGGGATTCGCACGGTGAAACGGGTGCCGCCCGCGCGGTCCAGCACCAGGGTCCCGCCCACCTGGGCCACCAGGCCGTGGACCAGTTCCAGGCCCAGGGTTCCGCTCTCCTCCAGGTCCACGTCCGGGGGCAGGCCCACCCCGTCGTCGGCCACGGACAGCTCGTAGGCCCTGTCCTGCTCGCAAAAACGCACGGCGATGGTCCCCTTGCGGCCCTCGGGGTAGGCGTACTTCAAGGCGTTGGTCAGCAGTTCGGTGAGGATCAGGCCCAGGGGCATCAGCTTGTCCGGTTCCAGCTCCAGGTTCTGGCAGTCCATGTCCAGCTCGACGCCCTCGGGGAAGACGTAGGACCGGCGGATGACCCCGGTCAGGCTCTCGAAGTATTCGCCCGCCGGGATGCAGTCCAGGTGGCGGGAGCTGTACAGGGCCTCGTGGACCTTGGCGATGGACAAAACGCGGCTGCGCACGGCGCGCAGGGCGTCCACGCAGGGCGCCTCGCCCATGTGCATGGCCTGCAGGGAGAGCAGCCCGCAGATCATGTTCAGGTTGTTCTTGATGCGGTGGTGGATTTCCTTGAGCTGGAGTTCGCGGTCGTGGGCGCGGGACTTGAGCCCCGCCAGCACGGCCTGCATGCCGCGCTCCACGGACTTCTTCTCCAGGGCGATCTCGATGGCGGCCTTGATCTGGTCGTTCTGACTGGGTTTGAGGATGTAGCCGTAGGGCCGCACGGCCTTGGCGCGGGCCACGTGGGCGTCGTCGCCGTAGGCCGTGAGCAGGATCACCGGGACGTCCAGCTCCTCCTGGATGAGGCCGCAGGCGGTGATGCCGTCCACGTCGCCGGGCATGACGATGTCCATCAGCACCAGGTCCAGGCCCGGGGCCAGCCCGCGCGCCAGGTCCACCGCGTCCTTGCCGGTGCCCGCCTTGCCCACGACGTCGTAGCCCATGCCGTCGAGCAGTTCGTCCAGCTGGGTGATGATGATGGCCTCGTCGTCCACGACCATGATCCGGGGGGGAGTTCCTTCATGGGATGTCATGTCGCAGCTCCTTGATCGTCCACCTTGAAGGTGATGCGCACTCGCGTGCCGTTGTCGTCGCGCATGTCCAGGGTTCCGCCCAGCTGGAAGCGCACGATGTTGTTCATCAGCTTGAGCCCGACGCCCCTGGGCTTGTCCGGGTCGAAGCCCTCGGGCAGGCCGGGGCCGTCGTCGCGGATGTCCAGGGTCACGGTGCCGTCCGGGTCATGGGCCACGCGCAGGGTCAGGACCCCGGCGCGGCCGCCGTGGTAGGCGTGCTTGAAGGCGTTGGACAGCGCCTCGGACAGCACCAGCCCGCAGGGAATGGCCTTGGACAGGGGCAGGAAGGTCTCGTCCAGTTCGAAGACCGGGGTCACGTTGCCCGCGTTGTACATCTGCGCCAGCTGCCAGGTCAGGAGCTTGGCGTAACTGGCGATGTCGATGCTGTCAAAGCGCTCGTAGCCGTACAGCTGCAGGTGGATCATGGCCATGGAGTGGATCTTGGACTGGGTGTCGCGCATGATCTCGCGGGCCTTGGGGTCCGCGATGCGCCGCCCGGCCATGTCCAGCAGGCTGGAGATGATCTGCAGGTTGTTCTTGACCCGGTGGTGGACCTCCTGCAGCAGCAGCTCCTTTTCCGCCAGGGAGCGGCGGATGTTCTCCTCGGCCTCGCGGCTCCCGGTGATGTCGGAGGAGATGCCCGCCAGCCATTCCTGGTTGCCCTGGTCGTCCAGCACGGGGAAGGCCCGCTCGCGGATCCACATCAGCGCCCCGTCGCGCCGGGTCAGGCGGTATTCGATCTCCAGCGCGCCATGGCCGGGGTTGCGGTAGTGGGCGCGCAGGCGCTCGCGGTCGTCGGGGTGCACGACATCGTAGAAGGTCCGGGTGTCGCGCAGGGTGTACTCGCGCGGGCCCAGGTAGCGCTCGAAGGCCGGGGAGATGTAGATCATGGTCCGGCGGTCGGGCGTGCTGATCCAGAACACGTCCTCCACGGTCTCGGCGATGATCCTGAACTTGCGCTCGCTTTCCAGCAGCGCGGCCTCGGCCCGGCGGCGGGCGATGGCGTTGCCCAGGATGTCCGCCGCGGCCATCAGGGCCTCGAGTTCGGCGGGCAGCCACTGGCGCTCCACGCGGCAGTCGTCGAAGCCGATGAAGCCCCACCACTCGCCGAGCACGAAGATGGGCACGATGGCCAGGGACAGGATGCCCTGGGGTTCGAGCACGGCGCGGTCGCTCTCGGGCAGGTCGCGGACCCGGCCGTAGAACGGGCGGCGCTCCCTGAGGGTGGCCATCAGCAGCTCGAAGCCCAGTTCCTCGTAGGGCAGGCCCCGCAGCGCGGGGTTGTCGATTTCCGGCTGCACCCCGGCGCTGGTCCACTCGTAGAGGTGGTCCATGCACAGCCGCCCCGAGGGGTCCGAGAGGTTCTTGAAGATGTAGGCCCGGCTGGCCCCGGCGGCGGTGCCGAAATTCTCCAGCACTTCGTGGATGGTCTGGCTCCAGTCCGCCACCTGCAGGAACTTCTCCGCGGCGAAGCCCACGGCCTCGAGCACGGCGTCGCGCCGCAGCAGCGCCTTCTCGATCTGCTTGCGCGGGCTGATGTCCTCGACCACGGTGCAGTTGTACTTGTGCCTGCCCGCCGCGTCACGGATGGTGCTCACGGAGATGTTCACCCAGACCGGGCTGCCGTCCTTGCGGATATAGCGCTTTTCCAGGTTGAAGGTGGGCACGGACCCGGCGAGCATGGCGTGGTGCAGGCGCAGGTTCTCCTGCAGGTCGTCGGGGTGCGTCAGCTCCTGGAAGCGCATCGCCAGCAGCTCCTGCCGGCTGTAGCCCAGGATGTCGCAGAGCTTGTCGTTGACCAGCAGCAGCCGCCCGTCGCGCGCGGAATGCGAAATGCCCACGGCGGACTGCTCGAAGGTCGCCCGGAAACGCTCCTCGCTTTCGAGGATCTCGCGCTGGACGCGCTTTTCCTCCGTGGTCTCGCGGGAGAACAGGGCGAACCCCGTGGCCGCGCCGCCGGACTCGAACACCGGGTAGATCGTGTGCTCCCAGTAGCGCTCGTCGCGCTGCTCGGAATACACGGCGGGCCGCCCGCTCTCGCGCACGCGGCGCAGCAGGCCCTCGTCCAGGCCGCCGCCCGTGGCATCGAACAGGCCGAGCACGCTGCGGCCCGTCAGCTCTTCCGGGCGCAGGCCCAGGCGGCGGGCGGCGTGACGGTTGGCGGCCTGCACCGTGCCGTCCGCGCCCAGCAGCATGATCTGGTCGGACGTGGCGTCGAACACGGCGCGCAGCGTGTCCTCCCGGCGCCGCAGCCCGTTCATGGCCTCCAGGCGCCGCTCCTCCACGGCCACGGCCGAGGCCGCCACGGACAACAGCCACAGGTCCTCGCGCCGGGGCTGCACGTCCTCGGTGTGGACCACGCACAGCGTGCCCAGGCGCGAGCCGCCCACGCGCACGGGCATGCCGACGTAGGTCCGCAGGCCGTAGGCCCGGACGTTGGGGTCGCTCCCGGCCCAGTCGGTCTCCTGCAAATTGCGGATGCAGGTCGGCTCGGCCTCGCCCCGGCAGGCGATCTCCGTGCACACGTGCCCGGCGGCCAGGTCGCGCAGGGGCAGGTCGTCCGGGGCGTTCCAGGTCCCGGCGATCTCGATCACGCCGTCCTCGATGCGGCTGTACAGCGCGCAGACCCCGCCCATGCTCCGCCCGCACAGGGCCACCAGCCCCCGGATGTTCTCCATGGGTTCGCTGGAAAACCGCAGCAGGGTGTCGTTGAGGCGTTGCAGGCGCTCGCGCATCCGGCTGGAGTGGGTCACGTCCGTGCATACGCCGAGCACGGCCCGCTCGTTGCCGCCCACGGCGAAGGGCACGGCCTCGCACTGCATGACGCGCTCGCGGCCCGTGGCGTCCGTCAGGGCCATGGAGGCGATGGAGACGGGCTCGCCGCTTTCCAGCACCTGGCGGTCCACCCCGGACAGGGACTCCCAGCCCTGGGCCTCGCAGGGCTCCGGACCGCCGCCCGGGGCCACCAGCCCGGCCACGGTGCTGCCGCAGGCCCGGGCCATGGTCTCGTTGGCCAGCAGGTAGCGCCCGGAAGCGTCGCGGGCGTAGATCATATGCGGCACGAGGTCGATGACCTGGCGCAGCTGGCGCTCGCTGCGGGCCAGGGCCTCCTGGGCGGCGCGCAGTTCGCCCACGTCGGCCAGGAAATTGAGGCTCGCCGGGCGGCCTTCCCACTCGATGCGCACCCCGGAGATGCCCACCCAGCGGCTGCCGCCGCCCTTGGTCAGGATGCGGGCCAGGTAATGTGTCGGGACCTCACGGCCCGCCATGCGCGCCGCGTGGTGCTCGGTCACCAGTTCGCGGTCGTCGGGATGCACGAAATCCAGCAACTGCCCGGCGAAGACGTCCTCGCGGTCGTAGCCGCCCAGGGCCATGACGCAGGGGTTGGCGAACAGCAGCTTGCCGTCGGCGATGACCAGGACGCCCACGCTGGCCTGTTCCAGGATCAGCCGCAGGCGCCGCTCGCTGTCGCGCAGGGAGCCTTCCGTGGCGCGGATCTCCGTGACGTCGATGATCGCGCCCACCACGTAGGGGCGGCCTTGCGCGTCCTGGTAGCGGCTCTTGCGGGTGACGACGTTCCAGGCCCGGCCCCGCCAGGTGACGCGGGACTCGTAGGAGATGGACTCCCCGGTGCGCAGCACGTGCTCGTCCTTGTCCCACAGGAACCGGGCGTGGTCCGGCTCGTAGTAGTCGACGTCGAGACGGCCCAGGAGCTCCTCGCGGGGCATGCCCAGGACCGTACAGGCGGCATCGTTGAGATACACCCAGCGATGCTCGGCGTCCTTGACCACCAGCGGCGTATCCAGGGCGTCCATGGCGGCGCCCAACTGCTCGAAACCCGGGGCGCTCCCGGCTCGACGCGTCTTCCCCCCGCCGGAACCCGGCGCACCCTGCTTCACGGCCTTGGCCAAGAGACCTCCCGATGGGCGCCGCCCGCGCGGCGCATTGGTCCGAAAACTTTCAGCAACCCTGGAACCAT
>CAYUIN010000099.1:0-7588 GCA_964444695.1 uncultured Desulfocurvus sp. | reverse complement strand
CCCTTGCCCTCCCAGAATACCTTGATCTCCTTGATCTTCTCGCGCATGGAGAGGAACAGCGCAACCAGACGGGGTTCGAAATGGCCGTCGCTGTTCTCGATGTACGAAAAGGCGCTGCCCACGGGCCAGGGGTCCTTGTACGGGCGGCGCATGGTCAGGGCGTCGAAGACGTCGGCGATGGCGATGATCCGCGCCGATTCCGGGATGGCCTCGCCCTTCAGGTTGTCGGGGTAGCCGTCGCCGTCCCAGCGCTCGTGGTGGCTGCGGGCGATCTCCGCCGCCAGCAGGAACACCGGCGCCTGGCTCACGGACAGGATGTTGTAGCCGATCATGGAGTGGGTGCGCATGATCTCCCACTCCTTCTCGTCCAGCTCCCCGGGCTTCTTCAGCACGGAGTCCGGGATGCCGATCTTGCCCGTGTCGTGCATGGGCGCGGCGAGCTGCAACAGCCGCTGCCGCTCCACGGACCAGTTGGCCGCCTTGGCCAAAACGCGGGCGTAGGACGCCATCCGCCAGATGTGCACCCCCGTGTCGTCGTCGTGGTAGTGGCCCGCCTGGCCGAGCATGGAAATGGCGTCCTTCTGCCCTTGCAGGATCTCCGTAATCTGCCGCTCCACGGTCTTCTCGCAGGCCAGCTGCTGGTCGGCCAGGGCGATGTGGGTCGCCACCCGCGCCATGACCACCGGCGGGGAGATGGGCTTGGTGATGTAGTCCACGGCGCCGACCTCGAAGCCCCGCGTCTCGTCGCTGGGTTCGCACATGGCGGTGATGAAGATGATGGGGATCTTGACGGTTTCCGGGTCCGCCTTGAGCCGCCGGCAGACCTCGTAGCCGTCCATCTCCGGCATCATGATGTCCAGCAGGATCAGGTCCGGCGGCGTCTGGACCGCCAGTACCAGGGCCTTCTGGCCGCTCATCGCCACGCTGAGCTCATAGTCGTTGCCGAGGACCTCGACGAGCAGGTCGATGTTCTCCTCGCTGTCGTCGACGATCAGGACAAGCGGCTTGTCCTTGACGTTACTCATGCTCTCCTCCCTCGGTGTCGCTCAGCAGTCCCTCGAGGATGACGAGGGCCTCGTCGAACTTGTAGCGCCGGATGGCTTCGTTGAGATCGCCGATGCCCGTGGCCGTCGCACCGTCCCAGGCGAACGCGCCCAGCTCTTCCAGGACCGGGGCGCAGAGCTTGGGCTTGCTCTCCTTCACATGGGGCAGCAGGCGCCTCAGGGCGTCCCGCAGCACGGCGGGGTCCCCGGGGGCCGTCGGGGCCGGGGTCGGAGCGCCGTCCGCCCCTGAGGCGGCCAGGGGCGCAAGCCCGCCGATCACCGTCTCCAGGGCCGAGCCGAAGCGCTCCATGGCCTCGTCCGGCACGGGCTCCCCGCGTTTCAGCGCGGCCTCCACATCCGCCGCGGCCGCCGCCAGCCCGCTGGCGCCCACGTTTCCGGCCACCCCCTTGATGGTGTGCGCCAGGATGCGGGCGGCCTCGCCGTCGCCCCGGGCCATAAGGTCCCGCAACTCCTCGCGGGCCCCGGCGTAGCCGTCGTGGACCTTGACCAGCAGCTTGCGGTAGAGCGCGCGGTTGTGGTTGACGCGGGCCAGCCCGGCGCCCAGCTCGATGCCCGGCAGCGAGTCCGGCAACAGGGGCCCGGCTTCGGCCCCGGCCTCCGGCGCGGGGAACGGGGGCCTGTCGCCCTGCTCCCGGGGAGCGATCCAGCGCACCAGCGCGGAGAACAATTCCCTGGGATCGACGGGCTTGTTCACGTGGTCGACCATGCCCGCGTCGATGCTCTTCTGCTTGTCGTCGGCCATGGCGTGGGCGGTCATGGCCACGATGGGCAGCCCGGCCAGGGCCCTTTGGGAACGGATGGCCGCCGTGGCCTCCAGGCCGTCCATGACCGGCATCTGGATGTCCATCAGCACCAGGTCGAAGCCGCCCCCCGTGGCCAGCTCCACGGCCTCGCGCCCGTCGGCGGCGATGCTGACCACGAAGCCCGCGCTTTCCAGCAGCTCCCTGGCCACCTGCTGGTTGATCTCGTTGTCCTCGGCCAACAGGATGCGCGCGCCGCGGATGGCGTCGAGTCCCGGGACGTCGTCCGGGGCAGACTCCCGCAGGACGCGCGCGTCCACCTCGTGGCCGAAGACCTCCATGATCGTGTTCAACAGCACGCTCGGGCTGACCGGCTTGATGAGCACCCTGGCCACGCCCAGGGCCTCCGCCTGCCGCAGGATCTGCTCCCGGCCGTAGGCCGTGACCATGATCACCGTGGGCGAGAGCGCGAGCCGCATGTCCTGGAGGATGAAGCGCGCCGTCTCCATGCCGTTGCGCCCCGGCATCTTCCAGTCCAGGAGCACGAGTTCGAAAGGCGCGTCGGCAGAGGCGGCATCGAGCATCGCCACGGCCTCGTCCCCGGAGGAGGCCAGCTCCGGGACGCAGCCCATGGCGGTGAGGTAGCCGGAAAGGATATCCAGGGAAGTCCGGTTGTCGTCCACGACCAGCACGCGCATGCCCCGCAGGTCGTCGGCCAGCACCCGGGACGGCGCCCTGCTCCGGTCGTGCAGCCCCAGCCGCGCGGTGAACCAGAAGGTGCTGCCCTTGCCGGGCTCGCTCTCCAGGCCGATCTCGCCGCCCATGAGGTCCGCAAGCCGCTTGCAGATGACCAGCCCCAGGCCCGTCCCGCCGAACTTGCGCGTGGTGGAGGTGTCCGCTTGGGAAAAGGACCGGAACAGCTTGGCCTGCTGCTCCCGGTCCATGCCGATGCCGGTGTCCTGCACGCTGAAGCGGAGCATGACGCTGCGCTCCGCCTTGTGCACGGTGTCCACGCTGACCACGATCTCGCCCTGCTGGGTGAACTTCACGGCGTTGCCCACGAGGTTGATCAGGACCTGCCCCAGGCGCAGCGGGTCGCCCACGAGGTTGTCCGGCACGCCGGGCTCCACGCGGATCAACAGCTCCAGCCCCTTGCGCTCCACCTTTTCGGTGAGCATGTTGGCCAAGTGCCCGATGACGTCGTCGAGGTGGAACTCGATCTCCTCGAAGTCCAGCTTGCCCGCCTCGATCTTGGAAAAATCGAGGATGTCGTTGATGACGTTGAGCAGCGCCCGGGAGGACTGGTCGATCTTGGAGATGTAGTCCTGCTGCTTGGGGGTCAGGTCGGTCTTGAGGGCCAGATGGCTCATGCCCATGATGGCGTTCATGGGCGTGCGGATCTCGTGGCTCATGTTGGCCAGAAATTCGCTCTTGGCCCGGTTGGCCGCGTCCGCCGCCTCCATGGCCTCCTTGAGGGCGACCTCGGCCCGCTTGCGCCCGGTGATGTCCTGCAGCCAGCCCAGGATCCCTGGTTCGTCGTTGTAGGTGATGGGCAAAAAGGTCGTCAGGAAGTCCCGGATCATACCGTGGCCGTTGAGGAGCTGGATCTCGTGGTTTTCGAGAATCCCCCGGGTGGTGACGTCCCGCACCAGGGCGTTTCTGATCTCGGGGTCGAGGTAGATGCCCTCGGCGCGGTCGCCGACGTCCAGCCCGAACATGTCCACGAAGCGGCTGTTGGCAAAGCGGAAGATGCCCTCGGTGGTGAAGGCCACGCCCACGGGCGCGGTGTTCAGAATGTACTCCATCTGCTCCTTGGCCGCCTTGATCTCGTTCTCGGCGATCTTGCGCTCCGTGACGTCCTCCCCGGTGCAGATGACCTCGCTGGGATACCGGCCCGGCGTCACGGGGTTGAAGATGAAGCGCACCCAGGCCTTGCGGCCCGCGATCACGGACACGTATTCGCCCTCGTAGACGGCGGTCTTCCCGCTCACGGCCGCGTGCAGGGCGTCGGCCACGTCCCTGTTTTTGATCTGCTTGAGCGCATCGAACCCCGCGAGACGATCGCGGGTGGTGCCCAGGATCGCGGCGGCCTGGGCGTTGGAACTGATGAGCACCCCGCCGGAATCGAAATGCAGCACGCCGATGGGCGAATTCTCGAAGATGGTGCGCAGCTGGGCCTCGCTGTTCTTCAGCAGCTCCTCGGCCAGTTTGCGTTCGGTGATGTCCGTGGACAGCACGACCAGGGCGAAGACGTCGCCCCACTCGTCCAGCAGCGGGACCTTGGTGGTCAGGTAGGAGTGCATCGTCCCGTCGGGATGCGGCAACTGCCATTCGAACCTGTCCGGCAGGCCGCTGGTGATGATCTCCCTGTCCTTGTCCATGATCGCCTGGCCGACTTCCGGGGGGAATATCTCGACGTCCGTGCGGCCGAGCGCCGTCTCCGAGGAGATGCCGGTCGCCTGCTCGAAGAAGCTGTTGACCATCAGGTGGTGCCCGTCGCGGTCCTTGAGGATCACCGTGCTGGGCAGGTTGTCGATGATCACGCGCAGCCGCTCTTCGCTTTCCTTGAGGGCCTGCTCGGCCTGGAGGCGTTCCGTGACGTCCCTGAAGCTGCTGACCCGGCCCAGCATCTGGCCGCCGAGCCGTTGCGGCCTGGAATAGTGCTCGAGTATCCGGCCGTCCTTCAAATGCAGCGTGGAGAAATCCTCCAGCCCCGGATGGAAGTGCAGGTACAGCGCGTGCTCCTGGAACACGTCGGGCTCCTTCAGCCTGGTCAGCAAGGCCTCCTGCAGGGCCGTGCTGTCCCAGACGCCGACCATCTCCCGCTCGAACCCCCAGATTTCCAGAAAGCGCGTGTTGTAGGCAGTGATGTTCCGATGCAGGTCGAGGACCAGTATCCCGTCCGTGGTGGACTCGATGGTGGCGTTCAGGCGCGAGATGTATTCGCTGACGCTGTCCGCCATGGAGTTGAAGGCCACGGCGAGGGAGCCGACCTCGTCGGCCGAGGGGGTCTCGATCCTGTGGGAGCGGTCGCCCTCCTTGATCTTTTGCGCACCGTCCTCCAGGGCGGCCAGGGGCAGGATGATGCGCCGCCGCATGAGCGAGAAGACATAGACCGAATAGACGATCGTCGCGGCGATCAGGATCGTGATCGCAAGCATCAAGGCATCGTTGCGTCGGTTGAACTGGTACACGTCGTGAGTGATCCGTCGTTGCAGCATCGCGGAGAACTGCTCGATGGGCCTCATGATCCTGGCCTTGGCCTCGTGATACTCCTTGCCGCTGAGGATGCTGCGGGCCAGCTCCATGTTCGGGGTGCCCTGGATGGTGAACAGGCCGTCCGCGTCCCTGTAGAGCCCCTTGACCGCGTTGATGGCGATCTCCTCCAGGTTGATCAGGTCGTCGGACTCCTTCTTGGCCTGGGTCAGCATGGCCAGTTCTTCCGCACCGAGCCCCAGGTCGTGAATGCGCTGCTCGATGCTGTACAGCTCGCCGCCCTGGTCCAGCGTCCGGGTGCCCGCGGCCACGTAGTCCCAGAAATAGGGCGTGAACCCGCTGGGATGGGGTCGCCAGCCGTCGCGGATGGCGATGATCGCGTGGAAAAACTCTTCATATCGCGGGTCCCCGGTCGCCGCGTAGGTGCGCACGAACCGCGTCAGGTCGTCCGACGACTGCTTGAGTTCCAGAGCCAGTTGCAGGGATTCGAATCGCTTCTCGGTGCTCAGGTCCTCGTTTTCGTGAATGCGCGAGAGCATGAAGACGAAGACGGAGCAGGAGCCGATGAGCGTGGCGTACACGAAGAAGATGACGATCAGCGAATCGCGGATGGAAAGCTGCCTCGGGCGGCCCTTGACCAGCCAGGCGACGCACAGGACGACGGCCACGCAGATGAAGATGGCGCCCAGGACCGCCAGCAGATACAGCGGGGTGTCGAGCTGGGGGGCCTCCGAGAAGGACTGCCCGGCGGCAAGGGGCTCCACGGGCACCCACTTCCTGAAGATCGCCTCCTTTTCCTGCCCGTCGATGGCCAGCAGGCTCTTGTTGAGGATGGAGACGAGTTCCGGCCAGTCCTTGCGGATGGAATACACCGTCCGCAGGACGTGCTCCTGGTCGGTGAACACGTGGGCGAAGGCCAGCGATCGATGGTAGATGTTGCGCAGCGGCCCGTACTGGTAAACGGGCACCAGCGCGTAGTCGGCCTTGCCCTGGACGACGAGGCCGAAGGCCTCCTCCTCGGACTGGGCCTCGATCCGCCGCACGTCGCCGATGAAATCCATGATCTTGGCGGACCAGACGTTCCCCTTGAGAGAGGCGATGCGCGATCCGGCCAGGTCGGAAGGCGCATGCACGGACTCCGCGCGTTCCGGCAGGGTCGCGGCGGCGTATTCCACCGTGTTGTAGGCATTGGTGAACAGGAAATTCTCGCGGCGCTTCTCGACCACGGCGGACTCGGCCAGCCCGTCGATCTCCCTGTTTTCCGCCCTGCGGACGATCTCGTCCCATGGCCCGGCCACCAGCTGGATGTCGGCGCCCGTCATGGCGTTGATCATGTTCAGGAAGTCGACGTCGTATCCTTCCAGGGTGCCGTCGCTGCGGACGTAGACGAAGGGCGTCCAGCTGGCGCCGATGCCGATGCGCACGACCGGATGCCCGGAGAGCCAGACCCGCTCCCGGGGCGTCAGGTCGAGCCCCCGCCCCGAGGCCTCCATGGTCACGCCCGACCAGCGCCGGTGGATCGTGTGCAGCTCCTCCACGTCGAGGTCGGCCAGGGCCTTGTCCAGGATGGACGCGAGCAGCGGCCAATCCTTGCGCACCCCGATGCACAGGATGGAGCCCTTCTTCTCCGCCCTGCCCTGGAACTGGAGGTTGGAGATCAGCTCGTGCTCCATGATCCAGGCGGCCACGGCGCGGTTGCCGACGTAGGCGTCGGCCTCGCCCCGCGACACGGCCCCCAACGCGCGCTTGGTGTCGGGATATTCCCTGATGCTGATCGAAGGATATTTCTCCCTGAAATATTTGACGTTGTAGAAGCCGGATTCCAGGGCGAGGGTCTGCCCCAGCAGGGCGTATTCCGAAGAGAAATACGGGCCGTCGGTCGGCGCCACGATGACGTGCGGGATGTTCAGGTAGCGGCGCGTGAAGTTCAGGTAGACCTCGCGCTCCGGCTTCGGGGTGACGTCCATCAGGGCGTCGAGCTGCCTGTCCCGCACCGCTTCCAGGCTGTTCTTGAACGGTCCGGGGACGATCCTGATCCTGCCGCCCAGCCTGCGGTTCAGGGCCTGGACGTAGTCCGCCCCGATCCCGTCGGGCCGCCCGTCGTCATCGACGAAATTGATGGGCGGCCAGGCGTCCATGGCGCCCATGGTGATTGTGGGGTGTGCCTTGAGCCAGGCCAGTTCCTGCGGGGCGAGCCGTGCGGAGAACTGCGGGGAGACGCCGCCGGAATCGGCCGAGGACGGTGCGGCGGCCTGCGGCGTCCCGCACGGCGCAAGCAGCACGACGCAGGCGGTCAGCAGGCCGAGGAAGACGCGACAGGCCCTGAATGGAAACCGCACTATGACCATGTCTCCTCGTCTTTTTCCGCAAGGTTTTCAGCCTCGCGACGATGATCTGGGCCGTCGAACAATTGAGAAAGGAATTCCGATACTAGCGATAAGACCTGATTTCCGGAAAATTGTCCAGAAGCCTGGCCCGGTCTGCGGCGGCCATTCCATGCCCCGGACCCGGCGCGGGCCGGGAGATGCAGGACGCCCCGCAGCCGCCGCGCGGCCGCCGGTGGGCGGG
>CAYUIN010000098.1:0-7639 GCA_964444695.1 uncultured Desulfocurvus sp. | reverse complement strand
CTCAAGGGCCATAGCCCTTGAGCCGCCGGAGGCAAACATCCTCACGCCGGCCACCCCCTCCGCCTTCCTCCCGGCCACCCGTCCGGCCACCCGTCCGGCCCACAGCCACCCAACAAAAATGCCCGGCCTCCATCTTTGGAGACCGGGCTTGTATTGCGTGCGCCTTACGTCTGGCGATCTTTAGATCACCTTATTGAGGGCGTATTCGATGATGGCCTCGGCGCCTTTTTCGCGCAGGGTGGGGATGAGGTCGCGGACGATGGATTGTGCGACGACGATTTCGATGGACAGCCAGTCGCTATCCATGAGGTTGGCGACGGTGGGCGAGTTGGCGGCCGGGAGGTGGTCGAGGATGACGTCCATTTTATTTTTGGGGACGTTCATTTTGAGGCCCACGAGGGATTCGGCGTCGAGGGCGCCGTGGAGCAGCATATTGATCTGTTCGATCTTTTTGCGCTTCCAGGGATCTTCCCAGGCCTTTTTGTTGGCGATGAGGCGGGTATTGGTCTGCATGAGTTCAGCGATGATGCGCAGGCCGTGTGCCTTGATGGTGGTGCCGGTCTCGGTGACTTCGACGATGGCGTCGGCGAGTCCTTCGACGACTTTGGCTTCGGTGGCGCCCCAGGAGTATTCGACTTCGACGGGCACGCCCGCGTCGGCGAAGTAGGAGCGGGTGAAGTTGCACAGTTCGGTGGCGATTTTCTTCCCGGCGAGGTCTTCGGGCCTGGTGTAGGGGGAGTCGCCCGCGACGGCGAGGACCCAGCGTGCCGGGCGGTTGGAGACCTTGGAGTACACGAGGTCGGAGACGATGTGGACGTCGGAGTTGTTTTCGAGGATCCAGTCCTTGCCGGTCAGTCCGAGGTCGAGGGTGCCGTCGGCGACGTAGCGGGACATTTCCTGTGCGCGGCACATGGAGCAGCGCAGTTCGGGATCATTGATCTCGGGGAAGTAGTTGCGGTGGTGTTGGCGCAGTTTCCAGCCCGCCTTGGCGAGCAGGGCGACGGTGGCGTCCTGGAGGGAGCCTTTGGGGATGCCGAACTTGAGCTGGTTGCCGTTGGTCGTGGACATTATTTGTAGACCTCCTTGGGGTCGAAGACGAGGGGCGAGCACTGGCTCACGTTCCCGTCGCGAAGTTCGCGGTAGAAGCAGGAGCGGTAGCCTTTGTGGCAGGCCGCGCCGCCGATTTGTTCTATCATCAGGACGACGGTGTCGTCATCGCAGTCGATGCGGATGGCTTTGACCTTTTGGGTATGCCCGCTGGTGCCGCCCTTGTGCCAGAGTTCCTGGCGGCTGCGGGACCAGTAGTGTGCCTCGCCGGTCTCCAGGGTCTTGTCCCAGGCCTGTTCGTTCATGTAGGCCATCATGAGGATTTCGCCGGAGTCGGCGTCCTGTGCGATGGCGGGCACGAGGTCGTTCATTTTTTTGAAGTCGGGTCTGATCATTGGTTGTCCTTGTGGCAGGTCCTCGTTTGTCTGCGGATGTAGTCTGCCTTGAGTTGTCCGCAGGCGGCGTCGATGTCTTGGCCTTTGCTGCCTCTGATGGTGGCTGTGAGTCCTTTGATGTGCAGCATTTGTTCGAAGGCCAGGACCTCCGTGCGTTCCGGACTTTGATATTCCGCGTCCGGTGACGGATTGAAGGCGATGAGGTTGACCTTGGCCTTTCGTTGTCCGAGCAGGCGCACGAGTTGTCGTGCGTGTTGGGGCTGGTCGTTCACGCCTTTGAGCATGATGTATTCGTAGGTGATGCGCTGTCGCGGGCGCAGGGGGAAGCGGTCCAGGGCGGCCATGAGTTCGTCCAGGGGGGCGAGTTCGGCGGCCCGGGGCATGATCTGCGCGCGCAGTTCTTGTGTCGGGGCATGCAGAGAGACGGCGAGCATGGCGAGTCCGCTGTCTCCGAGCACCTCCAGTCCTTTGGGGACGCCGCACGTGGACACGGTGACCCGGCGGGAAGAAATGTTGAGGCCCTTGTCGTGGCCCAGGGCCTGGAGGCTGTGCATGAGGGCCTCCAGGTTCAGCAGCGGTTCGCCCATGCCCATGAACACGAGGTTCTTGAGTTCGGCGACGTCGCGGCCCTGGTCTTCGAGGTATTGGCGTGCGACGAGGATCTGGGCCAGGATCTCGCCCATGGTCATGTTGCGCACGAGCCCCATCTGTCCGGTGCTGCAGAAGGTGCAGCCCATGGGGCAGCCGATCTGCGAGGACAGGCACTGGGTGATGTGGGTGCGTTCGGGGATCAGCACGGTTTCGACCAGGGCGCCGTCGGTAAGTCGCAGCAGGAATTTGACGGTGCTGTCGGCGCTGACCTTGACCTCGGCGATTTCGGGCCAGGCGATGTATGCGGCCTGGGTGAGCTTGGTGCGCAGGTCCTTGGACAGGTTGGTCATCTCGCTCACGTCGCGGCAGCGTTTCTGCCACACCCACTGCCAGACCTGTTCGGCCCGGTAGCCGGGCTCGCCGAGGTCGGCCATCAGGGCGCGCAGTGCGTCCAGGGGGAGTTCGATGAGGTTGACCATGGTCCTTGTCCGTGTCGGCCGGGGGGCCTGTTTTCTGGGCGCGAGGGCCGTGCCCAGAAGTCGCTTGCGCGCGGCGTGCCTGTTGTGGCGCGCCGCGCGGTGGTTGTTCGTGTTCGTATGGCCGGGGGTTTTCCCGGTGTCCGTGGGGGCTTAGGTCAGGCCCTCGCGTTCCTTGTAGCGGATCACGTATTCCACGGCGTCGGGCACGGAGCAGACCTCGCCCGCGACCTGGGCCTTTAAGAGCGCCTCGCGGATGATGCCCACGGCGGGGCCGGGCTGCAGTCCCGCGAAGTCCATGATCTCGTTGCCGTTGAGCAGCGGCTCGAGCATTTCCTCCGGGGTTTCCGTGCGCTCCATCATCTTCATGTTATGGTTGAATTCCGTGTAGTTGCCGTTGCGGGCCTTGACTCCGGCGCGTTCGATCTCGATCAGGCGCGGGTATTCGTCCAGGGCCTTGAAGCGGCGGATGCCACGGTCGGTGAGCATGTATCCGAAGCGCTTGTGGTGACGCACCAGGTGGCACAGGATGTCCACGTCGCTGGGGTCGAAGCGCAGTCGGTTCAGGATCTTGCGGGTCACCTTGGCGCCCACGCGGTGGTGCTGGTAGAAGGTCCAGCGGCCGTCGAAGAACTCGGCGGTGTACAGCTTGCCCACGTCGTGGAACAGGCAGGACAGGGTGCCCAGCCAGTCGAAGGGCAGTTCTTCGGGGTAGTGGCGCATGACCCGCAGGGTGTGTTCCAGGACGGATTCCTCCTCGTCCTCGGTCCTGAGCTGCTTGACGCGCGACAGGGCGGCGACCTCGGGCAGCAGGCCGTGCAGGATCATGGAGTCGAACAGCAGCTGCACGAAGTCGGCCATGTTTTCGGCCTCGACCTTGCGCCACTCGTCCAGGATGTCCGTCACCGAGACGTAGTCCAGCACGCGGCGGGCGCCGCGCAGGATGGCCATCCAGGTGTTGTGTTCGATGGGCAGGTTGAAGTTCGCGGCGAAGCGCATGGCGCGCACGGCGCGCAGGTAGTCGCGCTTCAGGGTGTCGTCGGGGATGCCGACGAACTTGATCTCTCCGGACTCCAGGTTCTCGAAGCCCTGGTAGCGGTCCTCGGACTCGGGGATGTACGGGCAGGCCAGGTTGGCCGGAATCTCGCCCATCTGCTGGAGCTTCTTGAGCATCCGGGGCGTGACGCGGGCCACGCACTCCTCGGGGTGCGAGCCGTCTTCGATGTCCGTGGGATAGAAGCGATACAGGACGCCGCCTTCCAGGAGCTTGGCGAAGGCCAGGGCCGCGTCGGCGTGCTCCACGCCGGTGAACAGCCGGTCCAGGCCCTTGAAATCGATGTCGGTGGCTATGTCGAGTTCGACGTCGTCGCCCTCGGCCTGCACCATGTGCTGCATCCGGGCGTTGACCACGTAGGCGTCGTACCCGTTGCGCATGATGGTCTTGCAGATGGAAACGGCGTCTTTATAAGGATCGCTCATCTGGGGTCTCCGGTTGGGGCTCGTCCATGCAAAGGACGAGCACTATAAGGATACGAGGGCCCGTCCGTCAAACGATTCGCTGCCCACCCACGAACAGGGCGTTGACCCGCCCGGGCATGGTCTGCCCGGCAAAGGGGGTGTTCTTGCCCTTGGAGCGCATCTGCGCCGGGCAGACCTCCCATTTCGCGGCCGGGTCGTAGAGCACGAAGTCCGCCGTGTCCCCGCGTTCGAACGTGCAGCAGGGCAGGCCGAAAATCTCCGCCGGGCCCGTGCACCAGGCACGGATGGCGGTGTCCATGTCCAGGATGCCCTCGTCGATCATGCGCATGGTCAGCGGCAGGGCCGTGTCGAAGCCCGAGATGCCGTTGGGCGCGTCCGCGAAGGGGACCTCCTTCTCGTGGGCGGCGTGGGGCGCGTGGTCCGTGGCCAGGATGTCGATCACGCCCTCGCGCAGCGCCTGGCGCACGGCCAGCACGTCGTCCATGGTCCTCAGCGGCGGGTTGACCTTGGCCGCCGTGTCGTAGCCCGCCACGGCCTCGTCCGTGAGCAGCAGGTAGTGCGGGCAGGTCTCCGCCGTCACGGGCACCCCGCGCTTCTTGGCCCAGGCCAAAAGCTCCACCGCCTGGCGGCAGGAGACGTGGGCGATGTGGATCGGCAGGTCCAGGTACTCGGCCAGCAGGATGTCGCGCGCCACCTGGAAGGCCTCGGCCGCCGTGGGCTGCCCGTGCAGGCCCATGCGCGAGCTGACCTCGCCCTCGTTGACGCCCGTGCCCATGCCCATGTCCGGGTCCTCGCAGTGGTCGATGACCTTCAGCCCGTAGTCCGCCGCATATTCCACCGCGCGGCGGAACTTCTCCGAACTGCGCACCGGCAGCCCGTCGTTGGACGCCGCCACGCACCCGGCGCGCTTCATGTCCGCCAGCTCCGTGAGCTGCTCGCCCAAAAGGCCCTTGGTCAGCCCCGCCACCGGGAACAGGCGCGGGCCCTTGGGCCAGGCGCGCCTCGCCTTGTCCAGCATCATCTCCGTGATGGGCGCCTCGTCGTTCACCGGGGCGGTGTTGGCCATGCACATCACGTTGGCGAACCCGCCCTGCGCCGCGGCCCCAAGGCCGGACACGATGTCCTCCTTGTACTCGAAGCCCGGGTCGCGCAGGTGGGTGTGGCAGTCCGACAGCGCGGGCAAAAGGATCGCCCCGTTGGACGGAATCTTCTCCGCGCCGGTGTACGTATAGTTGCCCGTGGGCCGCAGCTCCACGATCCTGCCCTCGGACAGCAGGACGTCCACGGTCTCGCCCTTGTAGCGGGCGGCTCTGATCACGGTATCGGGGTTGGACACGCCGGCCTCCCTAATCCTTGCGGGTCAAAAACAGGAACAACAGCGCCATGCGCACGGCCACGCCCGAAGCCACCTGGTCCAGGATCAGGCTGTCCGCCATGTCCGCCAGCTCCGAGGAAATCTCCACGCCCCGGTTGATGGGCCCCGGGTGCAGGATCTTCGCCCCGCCCTTGGCCCTTTTGAGCAGCGCCTTGGACAGGCCGTAGGTCATGGCATACTCGCGCAGGCTGGGCAGCAGCCCCGCCTCCTGACGCTCCAGCTGCAGGCGCAGGCACATCACCGCGTCCGCCCCGTCCACCGCGCTGGCCGCGTCGTGGTGCACCTCCACGGGCCAGGTGTCCAGCCGCGGCGGCAACAGCGTGCGCGGCGCGCACAGCCGCACCGTCGCGCCGAGGCGCGTCAGCAGGTTCACGTTGGAGCGCGCCACCCGGCTGTGCGCGATGTCGCCAAGGATCGTCAGCGTCCGCCCCGCGAAATCCCCGGCCCAGGCCCGGCGCAAGGTGAACGCGTCCAAAAGCGCCTGCGTGGGATGCGCATGCCAGCCGTCGCCCGCGTTGATCACCGAGCAGTCCAGCCGCTCGGCAATGAACTGCGCCGCGCCCGAACGCGAATCCCGCAGCACGATGGCGTCCGGATTCATCGCCTGGAGCGTCCAGACCGTGTCCTTCAGGCTCTCGCCCTTGGACAGGCTCGACCCGCTCTTGGCCAGCGCGAACGTGTCCGCCGACAACCGCTTGCCCGCCACGTCGAAGCTCGTCTTCGTCCGCGTGCTCGGCTCGGCAAAGAACAACACCACGCTCTTGCCCTTGAGCGTCGGTACCTTCTTCACCTGGCGACGGTTGATCTCCATGAAGGAATCGGCCGTCTCGAAGACCCGCTCCACGTCACCCGTGGAGAGGTCCGAAACGTCCAGCAAATCCTTGTGGGTCCACTGCATTGATTGTCCTCGATGCCTGCTGGTGGGTCGCGACGCGTGCCCCGCGCCGCCCGCTCTCGGCCCCGCCCGCCCCGGGCAAAGCCCCAAAAAAAAGCCGCCTGCGCCGGGCGGCTCACTGCTTCCTGCGTCGAAAAGGCCCCCGGCCTCCGGCTTTCGCCGTACGGATCGCTCCGTCCGGGACTATGCTGTACCCTGCTATCGCCCCGGGTTCAAGTGTTCCGTAACGCCCCGCAAAGCCCACGTGCCGCGCCGGAACCGCCGTCATCCAACCCAAAACTTCCGCAAATTCCGGCCCGTCCGGCTCGTCCAGAAACTCCAAAGCCTCGTTCCACAAATTCAAATCATGGTTCGAACTCAGACCGTCCGTGCCCAGACACAACGGCACCCCCGCAGCCCGCAACTCCCGCCACGGCGCACGGCCCACCGCAATGTACTCGTTGCTGCGCGGACACAAACACACCGTCACGCCGCGCGCCGCCAAAATCTTCACGTCCGACTCGTCCAGCTGCACGCAGTGCACCGCGATGGTCCCCGCATCCAACAACCCCAGCCGGTCCGCATACTCCACCGGCCGACACCCCGGCGGTACCCAGTCCTGCGGCAATACCCCGCTCTTGCGCAACAACCCCGCAAACTCGCCGCCGCCCGTCAGCATCTGCTCCGTCTCGTCCGGATGCTCCGCCAGATGCAGCGAAAACGGCCGCCCCCGCTGAGCACACCAGCGCTTCGCAGCCCGCAACGTCTCCGGATGCGTCGAATACAACGCATGGCCCGCCGCCGCCAGACGCCCCCGCGTCGACTCCGGCAAACCCTCCAAAGACTCCGGCCACACCAGCTCCCCGCCACCCGCAAACCCGAAAAATTCCACCGCCAACACGCCGCCGATCCCCGCAGCCTCCAAGGCCTCCGCCACCCGGGGCGTGTTCCGCGACGTGATGTCGATCACCGCCACCGTCCCACACTCGCGCATCTGGCCCATCGCCTTGTCCAAAGCCAACTGCGACAACTTATCAAGCGGCTTGGCAATCAAACTCCGTACCCAGGCCGCAAAACCACGGCCGCCCTCAATCGCCCCCCCCACATGCGACAACTCCAAATGCACATGCGCATTCACCAGCCCAGGCACCACCACCACCGGGCCCAAATCCTCCACCGGCCCGCCAAACCCGGACAACACCTCCACAGCCGGACCCGCCGACACCACCCGCCCACCAGCAAAGACCACCGCCCCGTCCTCAACAGGCGGCAAATCATGACGAATGTACAGGGTCGCAGCGCGAACGGCTCGCTCGGAATGCATGCGCCCACCCTAGCCCAAGACAAGCGCGGGGGGAAGAGAAGAACGAACACGCACCACTGCGCACGGCCGAAATAAATG
>CAYUIN010000097.1:0-7749 GCA_964444695.1 uncultured Desulfocurvus sp. | reverse complement strand
CTTGCCCGCGCCGTTGGCCCCCACCAGCAGCAGCACCCGCCCCGGCTCCAGCGCGAGGGACAGGCCCTTGAACACCAGCTTGGGGCCGTAGAACTTGGCGACGTCGGTCAGGGCCAGGAGCATCGGCGCTACTTCCTGCGGCCCAGGGCGATGAGCGGGAACAGGGTCATCAGCGTGCCGCCGATCCAGACCCAGTTCACCAGCGGGTTGACGCTCAGCTTGAAGGTCGCCGAGCCCCCGGGATCGAAGCCCAGGACCGTGGAATACAGCTCGTCGCCCAGCCCCGGGATGACCGAGACCTCGGAGAAGAACTGGCGCTCGAAATTGCGGTACACGTGGCGCTCGGGGTGCAGCAGGCCCACGTCCCTGCCGTCCTTGGTGACCTTCAGCTCGGCGCGGTAGCGGGCCATGGAGACCTCGGAATGCTCCTCGCCGCCGGTGAAGGTGAACTCGTAGCCGCCCAGGGCCGCGCTCTGCCCGCGCTCCAGGCGGACCTCACGGCTGTGCGTGTACGGCCCGGAGAAGGCGATGCCCAGGGCCATCAGCGCCAGGCCGACGTGCACCCCGTAGGCGCCCACGGAGAAGCGGCTCCTTCGCAGGTGCGGCTCGGTCAGGAACAGCGCCGCGATGCCCAGCAGGCAGGACACGGCGGCCGCCGCGCCCAGCGTGGCCGTGGGGATGCGCACGCCCAGCGACCAGAACAGCACGCCCGCCGGGATCAGCGAGGCGGCCACGGCCCAGAAGACCTTGCCCCCGCGCAGCCCGCCCTTCCAACCCAGCCAGGGGCAGAAGACCAGGAACAGCACCACCAGCGCGAACAGCGGCAGGCAGACCTTGTTGTAGAACTTGGCGTCCAGGCCGATGGGGCTCGGGCTCCAGATGGAGGAGATCACCGGCCACATGGTGCCCAGGAAGATGACCAGCGCCACGGCCAGCAGCATCCAGGCCGCCATGACCAGCAGCCCCGGCCGGGACAGGAACTCGTCCAGGGGCTTGACGTCCGCCGGGGTCCGAAGCAGCGGCACGGCCACGTTCAGCACCAGGCCGGCCAGGATGAAGATCAGCAGCGGCCCGCCCACGCCGCCGTCGCCGAAGGCGTGCAGCGAGTCGATGACGCCGCTGCGCACGACGTAGGTGGCGAAGTAGCACAGGATCAGCGTGAACACGGCCAGGAAGACGTTGGAGCGTTGCAGGGAGCCGCGCCGGGCCTGGACCACCGCCGTGTGCAGAAACGCCGTGGCCGCCAGCCAGGGGATCAGCGAGGCGTTCTCCACCGGGTCCCAGGCCCAGTAGCCGCCCCAGCCCAGCTCCATGTACGCCCACCACGCGCCGAGCACGATGCCCGCCGTGAGGAACATCCAGGCCGTCAGCGCCCAGTTGCGCCCGGCGGTGAGCCAGCCCTTGCCGTCGCCCGTGAGCCAGGAGGCCAGGGCCAGGCAGGCGGGCACGGTGAACCCGGCGTAGCCGATGAACAGAAGCGGCGGATGGAAGACCATGCCGGGGTTTCTGAGCAGCGGGTTCAGGCCGTTGCCGTCCGGCGGCGCCGGGGCCAGGGTCAAAAACGGGTTGGTCGGCCCGGCGAGCACCAGCAGGAAGAAGACCTGCGCCGCGCCGTGCAGCATCCAGAACAGGGCCTTGGCCCGGGGCTCCAGGCGGCGGTAGGCCGGGGTGCAGGCGAAGATCCAGCCCATCAGCGCCACGCACAGCGCCCAGAACAGGAACGACCCGGCCTGCCCGGCCCAGAACGCGGTGACCGCGTAGAACATGGGCAGGTACTGGTCCGTGTAGGAGGCCACGTACTGGAAGGAGAAGTCGCGCGCCACCAGGGCCCGCAACAGCACCGCCGAGGCGCCCAGGATCAGGACCAGGGCCGCCGCGTGGCCGCGCTCGGCCCAGCGCAGGCCGTCGCCGCGCTCGGACAGGGCGGCCCAGGCGGCGGCGCCCGCCGAGGCCAGGGTGGCGGCCATGGCCGCCAGGAGACAAAAGAAACCGAAAGTCTGCATGGGATTCCTCGTGCATTGCCCGGCCCGCGCCGGGCGCAATCGCGAAGGGACGTCCGGACCGGCTACGACGTGGCCTGGCCCTGCTTTTCCTCTTCGCGGATCTTTTCGTACTTGGAGGGGCATTTGGTCATCAGCGTGCGTGCCGTGAAGGCCTCCTGGCCCGGCTGGCGTCCGCCCTCGACGATGACGTCCACCCCGGGCTTGAAGGTGTCGGGCACGGCGCCCACGTAGGTGACCATGATCGATTTGGCCGGGTCGTCCTTGTCCAGCAGGCGGAAGGACGCGCCCATGGTCCCGGGCCCGCCCGTAAGGTCCGCCCCGTCCACCACGCCGAACAGGCGGGCGTTCTTCAGGCCCTCCTCGGGCAGGGCCAGGGCCTCGGAGACGTTGGCGAAATAGACGCTGTTCTCCGAAACGCCGGAGAAGATCAGCCAGCCCAGCCCGCCCGCGAGCAGGACCAGGGCCGCCAGATAGATGCCTTTGCTGTTTGCCTGTGCCATATTCTAGTTCTCTTCGCGGCCCGTCTCGCCGCGTGCCTTCTTGTCGTGCAGTTGCCGGGCCAGGGCGCGCGTGTCCACGACCTCGTCGGTCTCGTCCACGATCTCCTTGCCCAGGATCTCCTCGAGCACGTCCTCCAGCGAGACCACTCCGGCCACGCCGCCGTACTCATCCAGGACGATGGACAGATGCGATCGCGATTCCAGGAAATGCGCCAGCAGCCGGTCCAGCGTCAGACTCTCCACCACGAAGCGCGCCGGGCGCATCAGCTCGCCCATGCGGGCCTCGTCGCGGTCCTCGGCCTGGGCCTGCAGCACTTCGCGCCGCGAGACCACGCCCACGATGTTTTCCGGGTCGTCCTCATACACCGGTACCCGGCTGTAGGCCCAGACGCTGCCCTTGGCCTTGGCCTCGGACACGGTCATCTCCGCCGGAACCGAGAAGACCACCGTGCGCGGGGTCAGGATGTCGCTGACCACCTTGTTGTCCAGGCCCAGGATGTTCTTGATCGCCTGCTCCTCGAAGGCCTTGAGCACGCCGGAGCGGCGCGTCAGGCTGACCAGGGCCGTGATGTCCTCTTCCGTGTGCCCGGGGCCCTTGGCCCGGCGCTGCACCAGCCCGGAGACGTGGGACAGCAGCCAGGTGATCGGGGAGAAGATGTACACCAGCACCTGCAACGGCTTGGCGATCGCCGGGGCCAGGGACCTGGTGTACAGGATGCCCACGGTCTTGGGCAAAATTTCCGAGAACACCAGGATCACGACGGTGAAGACCGCCGCGAAGACGCCCATGCTGTCCGCGCCGTAGACCTTGGCCGCCGCCGCGCCCGCAACGGCCGCTCCGGCGGTGTTGGCCACCGTGTTCAGGGTCAGCACCGCGGCGATGGGCTTTTCCACGTCCGAACGCAGGGTGTACAGGATGTTGCCCGAGGGCCGCCCCGTCTTGCGCAACTGTTCGATGCGGCTCCAGGGCACGGAATACAGTACGGCCTCGGTCACGGAACAGAACGCGGAAATGCCCACGGCAAGGCCCACCGCAAGAATGAGGTCGAACATTATTTCGCCGTCCTTGGGCGGCGGGGGGCGGGGGTTGGCGCCGGGGCGCCCGTCGCGGCGTACTGGCCGGAGGGCGCGGGGTCGTCCTGGTGCGTCGCGTGCTTCATGTCCTGTCATGCCTTACCAAAGCGTACACGCCCGCGCAAGAGACAAAATTTGCACAAAAGCCCCTGTCCACGCGGCTTCCCGCCGCCCGGGGCCGCCCGCCCCCGCCCCCCTGGCCTGGGCCCGGCGGCCTTGACGAAACCGGCCCCATGTCTCACAAAGGAGCCGACCGCGCGCGCCCGCCATCCCGGCGGCCCCCGGCCTCCACCCCCGAATCCAATGATGCGCATCGACAGCCTGATCCTGGACCGCGACGGCACCGTCATCGCGGACAAGCACTACCTCGCCGACCCGGACGGGGTCGAACTGCTGCCCGGCGCGGGCGAGGCCCTGGCCCGCCTGGCCCGGGCCGGGGTGCGTCTGTTCCTGGCCTCCAACCAGTCCGGCATCGGGCGCGGCTACTTCTCCGAGGCCGACCAGCGCGCCGTGCACGCCCGCCTGGAAGCCCTGCTGCAAGACGGCTTCGGCGTGACCCTCTCCGGCGCGGCCCACTGCCCCCACGCCCCCGAGGACGGCTGCGACTGCCGCAAGCCCGCCCCGGGCATGTGGCGCGCCCTGGCCGCCGCCCACGGCCTGGACCCCGCCGCAACCGCCATGGTCGGGGACAAGATCGCCGATGTGCGCTTCGGGCTGGACGCCGGGCTGGCCCTGTCCGCCCTGGTGCTCACGGGCAAGGGCGCGGAGCACGCCGCCCGCCTCGGCCTGCCCGCCCCGGCGGGCCCGGTCCTGGAAGTCCGCCCCCGGGGCGAGGGCCGGCCGCACCTCGTGGCGCGCGACCTGGCCGCCCTGGCGGACTGGCTGCTGGGGGCGCGCACGGAGGACCGGGCGTGAAGATCGGCCTGTGGAACACCGCCTTCTTGGGCGACGCCGTGCTCACCCTGCCGCTCATCCAGACCCTCTCCCAAGGCCTGCCCGGGGCCGAAATCCATTTCTACGTCCGCGACGGCCTGCAATCGCTGTTCGCGGCGCAGCCGGAGCTGGCCGGGGTCCACGGCTTCGCCAAGCGCGGCGCCCAGCGCGGCCTGGCCGGGGCCTACGCCTACGGCCGGGCCCTGGCGCGCGAGCGCTTCGACCTCTGGATCAGCGCCCACACCAGCCTGCGCAGCGGGCTCATCGCCCGCTGGACCAGCGCGGGCAAGCGCATCGGCTACGCCGCGCCCTGGTACAACCGCTGGTTCTACACCCACGTCGTGGACCGCGCCTTCTCCCGCCTGGAGGAGATCGAACGCCTGCTGCGCCTGGCCGGGCCGCTGCACCTCGAGCCCGTGACCAGGCCCCGCCTCGTCCTGCCCCGGGCCGCGCAGGACAAGGCCTCGGCCTTCTTCTCCGGCCTCGGCGGGGAGCCCGTGCTCGGCCTGCACCCCGGCTCCACCTGGCCCACCAAGCAGTGGCCGCCGGAATACTTCAGCCGCGTCATCGAGCTGGCCGTGGCCGCCGGGCTGCGCGTGGCCGTGTTCGCCGGGCCCGGCGAGGAGGCGCTTGCGCGCGCGGTCATCGCCGCCGCCGACGCCCCGCACAAGGACGAACGCGTCTGCGACCTCTCGGGCGCCCTCAGCCTGCCGGAACTGGCCGCGCATATCGGCGGCCTGGCCTGCTACCTCACGGGCGACTCCGGGCCCATGCACCTGGCCTGGGTCCAGGACGTGCCGCTGGTGGCCGTGTTCGGGCCCACGGTGCGCGCCCTGGGCTTCTTCCCGCGCGGGGAGCGCTCGCGCGTGCTGGAAACGCCGCTGCCCTGCCGCCCCTGCTCGCTGCACGGGCCGCGCGCCTGCCCGCAGCAGCACCACCGCTGCATGCGCGACGTCACGCCCGAAGCGGCCTTCGCCGCCGTGGCCGAAACCATGGGAGTCCCCGCATGACCGACGCCAAGGCCCTGCCCACCCGCTGGCTCGCAGTCCGCCTCTCGGCCCTGGGCGACGTGGTCCTGACCACGGGCGTGCTGGAACACCTGCGCGCCACGCGCGGCTGGGAATTCCACTTCCTGACCAGGGCCGCCTTCGCCCCGGCCCTGTCCGGGCTGCCCGCCGTGAAAAGCCTCGTGCTGCCGGACCCTGGCGCCATGCGCGGCAAACGCTGGCTGGACACCTGCCGCGAACTGGCCGCCCGCCACGACGGCTGGGGCCTGCTCGACCTGCACGGCACCCTGCGCTCGCGCGCCCTGGCCGCCCTGTGGCGCGGGCCCGTGCTGCGCTACCCGAAATTCTCCCTGGGCCGCAGGCTCTACGCCCTGACCCGCAACCAGCGCCACCTGGTGCGCCTGGAGGCCCTCAACGTGCCCCAGCGCTACGCCCTGGCCGTGGAGGACGCCGCCCCGCCCCGCGAAGCCCTGCGCCCCGTGATCCAGCTCACGGACCAGGAGCGGGACTGGGGCCGCGAACAGGTGGAGGCCATCGGCGAGGGCGCGCCCGTCTGCGCCCTGCACCCCTACGCCACCCACGCGGGCAAGCGCTGGCCCACCGGGCACTGGCAGTCCCTGGCCCAGCGCCTGGCCATGATCGGCTGGAAGAGCGTGGTCATCGGCCGCCACCCCGAGCCCCTGTTCGCCAACGACCCGCCGGAAGGCGTCACCGACCTGACCAACCAGACCGACATCCGCCAGACCTGCGCCCTGCTCGCCCACTGCGAGGCCCTGGTCAGCGGCGATTCCGGGCCCATGCACCTGGGCACCGCCGTGGGCACCCGCGTCGTGGCCCTGTTCGGCCCCACCGTGCGGGCCTGGGGCTTCGCCCCCAGCGGCGAGCGCGACGTGCTCCTGGAAACCCCGCTGAACTGCCGCCCCTGCTCCCTGCACGGCGGCCGGGGCTGCCGCCGGGGCGAGGAATGCATGCGCTCCATCGACCCCGACACCGTGGCCCGCCAGGTCCTCGAACACCGCTGAGCCCGCCCCCGGCCCCACCGCCCTCCGGCCCCGTTTCATGCTGGACCGCCGGGCCCGACCATGGCATCATGCACCCGTTCGTCAGAGGCGGAACCGGGACTCCGCCTCATGGAGGACGCATGCACCGAAGGACCATCCTCGCCCTGACCCTCTTCGCCCTGCTCCTGGTCCCCTCGCGCCCGGCGGCGCAAACCGTCCTGGACTGCAACGCCGTCTACCCCGCCCTCAGCCTGCCCACGCGCGGCGCACAACTCTTCGCCGACAAGGCCCGCGACTACTCGGGCGGCGCCCTGGAGATCGCCGTGCGCCCCGACGGCGCCATGGGCCTGCGCGGGCCGGAACTGCTGGCCGCCGTCCGCGACGGGCGCGCCCCCCTGTCCGACGTGCTCATGGGCGCCGTGTCCGGCGCCGAACGCGGCTTCGGCCTCAGCTCCCTGCCCCTCGTGGCCCGCTCCTTCGACGAGGCCCGCCGCCTCTACGACCAGGCCAAGCCCCTCTACGCGGCCATGGCCCGGCAATGGAACGCCGTGCTGCTCTACGCCGCGCCCTGGCCGCCCTCGGGCCTGTTCAGCGAAACGCCGCTGCCCACCGCCGCCGACCTCGCGGGGCTGCGCGTGCGGACCTACGACATCACCGGCGCCGGATTCCTGGCCCGCGCCGGGGCCGCGCCCCTGTCCCTGCCCTGGGGCGAGCTGGCCCAGGCCATGCAAACCGGGCTCGTCGACGCCGTGTTGACCTCCGCCGCCTCCGGGCTGGACGCCGCCCTCTGGCGACGCCTGCACCACTTCACCCGCATCGAACTGGCCTACCCGCTGTACATGCTGCTCATGAACCGCCAGACCTTCGCCGCCCTGGACCAGGACCAGCGCCAGGCCCTGTGGCGCGCCGCCGCCGAGACCGAGGAAGCCCAGTGGCGCGCCGCCGAACAGGAAGACGCCCAGGACATCCGCGCCCTGCAAACCCACGGCGTCGTCATCCACACCCCGACCCCGGAACTCCGGCAAGCCCTCGCCACCGCCGCCGGAGCCATGCTCGACGAATTCCTGTGGCGCGCCTCCCCCGAAATACGCTCCCTGCTCACCTCCTTCCGCGCCCACTGACGCGGCGGGCCGGGCGGGCACGAGGGGGGAGAAAGGCGAATGCCTCCGGCGGCCGGGGCTCTGCCCCGGACCCCGCTCAAGGGGATAATCCCCTTAAGAATCCCTAATTT
>CAYUIN010000096.1:0-7790 GCA_964444695.1 uncultured Desulfocurvus sp. | reverse complement strand
CGGCCAGCAGCAGGCGCAGGCCGCCGCCGGGCCGGGGCTCCCGCCGCCGGGGGATGGCCGCCGCCGGATCCCCGGAGGCCACGCCCAGCGGCAATTGCACGCGCACGGTGGTGCCCCGCCCGGGGGCGCTGTCCAGGCTGATCTCGCCGTGCATCAGCGCCGTCAGGCGGCGCACGATGGCCAGGCCCAGGCCCGTGCCCTGGTAGCGGCGGCTGTGGGAGGCGTCGGCCTGGGTGAACTCCTCGAAGATCGCCTGCTGCATGGCCTCGGGGATGCCGATGCCCGTGTCCGTGACGAAGACGTCCAGGCGGGCCTTGCCCTCGTGCTGGTCCCGGGCCATGACCCCGACGTGCACCCCGCCGGATTCCGTGAATTTGAGGGCGTTGCCCACCAGGTTGAAGAGCACCTGGCGGATGCGCCCCTCGTCGCCCACCAGGGTCCGGGGCACGTCCGGGGCGATGTCGAAGGTCAGGTGCAGGCCCCGGTCCCTGGCCTGGTAGTCGAAGGTGCTGCGCAGGGCGCTGACGATGGCGTTCATGCTGAAGGGCGTCCTGACCAGGTCCATGCGCCCGGCTTCGAGCTTGGAGATGTCCAGGATGTCGTCGATGACCCCGAGCAGGTTGCGCCCGGAGAGCAGCGCGGCCTCCATGTATTCGCGCTGCTCGGGGCTCAGCTCCGAGGCCGAGAGCAGTTGCAGCATGCCCTGGACGCCGTTGAGCGGGGTCCTGATCTCGTGGCTCATGTTGGCCAGGAAGTTGCTCTTGGAGACGCTGGCGGCCTGGGCCTGGTCGCGCGCCGTGCGCAGCAGCTCCTCGGCCCGGACCCGCTCGGTGACGTCCAGCCCGATGCCCATCACGCCGGAGACGGCGCCCGAGGCGTCGCGCAGCGGGGAGATGACCAGTTGCAGGAATTTCGTCCCGTCCCCGGCGGCGAAGCGCACCTGGGCCTCCACCTGCTCGGCCTCGTCCAGGCTGCGGCGGGCCATGCCCCGGACCCGGCGCTCCTCGTCGCGCAGGACCTCGCCGACCTTGAGGCGGCGGACGATGTCCTCGCGCCGGCAGCCGCAGCCGTCCTCGGCGGTGGCGAAGGCCTCGTCGTTGATGAAGGTCATGGTCAGGGTCCTGTCCGCCGTCCAGAAATGCACCGGGACGCTGTTCAGGATGGAGCGGCCCTCGCCGAGGACCCCGCGCAGCATGCGCCGCAGGCTTTCGGCCATCAGGCCGATCTCGTCCTCGCTGCGGAAGGTGATGTGCTGGGACAGGTCGCCGTCGGCGATGGCCGTGGACACGGCGGCGATCTCCCGCGCGGGGCGGACCACGGAGCGGGTCACGTGCAGCGTCAGCAGTCCGCCGCCGATCAGGGCCAGGGCCAGGGTCGCGTACATCACCCCGAAGGCCTCGGTCACCGTGCCCCCCGCGCCGTTCTGGAATTCCAGGGCCTTGTTCATGGCGAAGGCGGACAGGGCGCTCATGGCGCCGTCCAGTTCCGCGGCGTGGCGCTGCTCGCGCTCCCACAGGGCCACGGGCACGGGCCCGCCCTCGCCCAGGGCGTGCAGGATCGCCTCGCGGTGCGGCGGCCAGGCGTCCAGCGCGGCCTGGGCCCGGGTGAGCATCTCCTCGCCGCCCAGAAAGCGGCTGCGGATGACCTGGAAATTCTCCGCGATGGTCGCGTCCAGCCTGCCCATGCGGGCGTGGGCCCTGGCCAGGTTGCCCGGGGTGGGCACCAGCGCGGCCGTCTTCACGCCGTTGCGGATGCGCTCGATGTCGGTCTCGATGCTGCGCACGGCGTTGGAGACGGTGAACGGGTGGCGGTAGGTCTTGGCGTGCAGGTCGGCCAGGATCTGCATCCGGCTGAGCGCCACCAGGCCCACGGCGGCCAGGAGCACGATGATCGCCCCGAAGCCGAAGCCCAGGCGGGTGGAAATGCTTTTGCGGAACATGGTGCGCCTTCCTCTGCCCGTGCGCTCCCGTTCCCGAGCGGCCCGGGCGGGCGGCGGAAGGCGGGCGGTGGCGGGCCGGGCTGCGGATGAAGGATTTGGGGGATTCTAGCACACGGAAGGAGAATGGCAATGCCCGGCGGGCGGCCCGGGGCGCCCTGCGGGCCGCGGGACGAAAAAGGCCCCGGACCGCGAGGGGCCGGGGCCTGGGGCGTCGTTTTGCCGGGCCGGGGCTCAGCCGCCGCCTTCGCGGCGCTTGCGCAGGCCGCGCTCGGTGGTCACCACGAAGTCCTGGACGTTGGTCAGGATGGAGCGGGCGGAGAGCGAGCCCCGGTTGGCCAGCTTGCCCGCCACGAATTCGCTCATGTCCACGTTGTAGAAGTAGACCGGGCGGACGGTGCCGTCGTCCAGCACGGTGTAGGACGGGGTCATGTTGCCCACGGCGATGGAGTGCAGCTGGGTGGCCATGGTGATCACGGTGGTGGCCCGGGAGACCACGGCGCGCATGGCGTCCTGCGCGGCGTAGGCGTCGGACAGGACCTCGGGCATGGGCCCGTCGTCGCGGATGGAGCCCGCCAGGACGTAGGGCACGCCGTGTTCGATGACGGCCTTCATCACCCCGTCGTGGATGCGCCCGTCGCGCACGGCCTGCTCCATGGAGCCCAGGGCGCGGATGCGGTTCAGGGCGTCGAGGTGGTGGTAGTGGCCCAGGGCGGCGGAGCGTTTGGTGTACAGCTCCTGGCCCAGGGCGGTGGAGAACAGGGCGCCTTCCAGGTCGTGGGTGGCCAGGGCGTTGCCCGCCAGCAGGCCGTCCACGTAGCCGTCGCGGACCAGGGCGGCCATGGCCTGGCGCGAATCCTGGTCGAAGACCACGGCCGGGCCCAGGACCCAGCACACGAAGCCCTTGTCGCGCTCGTGCTCCAGCAGCTCGTAGAGCTCGTCGTAGTCGATGGAAAACGAGGTCTCGCGGGACATCCGGGTGCGGAAGGCGAACTTTTCCGCGCCGCCGCCCAGGGCGGAGCCGAAGGGCGCGGTGTGCACGTAGATGCCGTCCTCGCCGTCCTCGCGCCTGCCGCAGGCCACGAGGTCGCCGGGGCGCAGGTTGCGGAACTCGCGCACGAACAGCTCGTCGCCCTCGCGGACCACCACGCAGTCCATGCGCGAGCGCCGGGGCAGTTTCCAGACCCCGGGCTCGATGTGGTAGTATTCGGGGAAGATGGCCGTGGCGTGGTAGTTCTGCGGCGCCACGCCGGGTTTGTCCACGGGGACGAAGGTCGCCGTGGGCGCGTCCTTCAGGGCGGGAATGCTGAAATCGGGTTGGTTGTAGGCGGGAAGAGTGAAGGGCATGGCGCGCCTCCCAGGCTGTGCGGCGACCGCCGCGAGCCCGCCCCCCCGTATGGCCCTGCTTGCCGCCCGCGCTGGGAGAGGGGGCCGGTATCCCGGCGGGCGGCGGCTGGGGCCAGTGTGGCCCAATCGGGCGGCGCTGTCCAGGCCCGTGGCTGAAAAAAAGCCCTGCGCCGACGGGGTGTTGGGCTCGCCACCCGGCGCGCCGTCCGGGGCTTGGCGAAGGCCGCCGCCAGGCGTATCGTAGGGCGACGGGCCGATCCCGGCCCGTTGCGCAACGACGGGAATTGCTGTAGCCGTACACGTCTTATGAGTGGTTTCGACTGGAACGAACATCTGGAGCGCAAGCTGGCCCAGGCCCGCGAGGGCGCGCTGTGGCGGGACATCCCTCCCGTGGACCACGGCGCGGACCGCGTGATCCAGTGGCAGGGCAAGAAGCTCCTGAACCTGGCCTCCAACAACTACCTGGGCCTGGCCGGGCGCGGCGAGCTGCGCTCTGCGGCGGTGCGGGCGGTGGAGGAGTACGGCACCACGGCCGGGGCCTCGCGCCTGGTCACGGGCAATTACGCCCCCTACGACGAGCTGGAACGCCTGACCGCCGAGTTCAAGGGCCAGGAGGCCGCGCTGGTCGTGGGCTCCGGGTTCTCGGCCAACCTCTGCATCCTGGCCGCCCTGGCGGACCGGCAGACCCTGGTCTTCTCCGACCGCCTGAATCACGCCAGCATCGTGGACGGCATCGTCCTGGCCCGGGCCCGGCAGATCCGCTACCGCCACAAGGACATGGGCCACCTGCGCGAACTGCTGGCGCGCCATGCGGACGCCCCGCGCAAGATCATCATCACCGACACGGTATTCAGCATGGACGGCGACGTCGCACCCCTGGCGGACATTGTGGAGCTGGCCCAGGACTCCGGGGCGCTTTTGGTGGTGGACGAGGCCCACGCCACGGGCATCCTGGGCGAGGGACGCGGCCTGGCCCACGAATGCGGCCTGGCGGGCGACGTGGACGTGCACATGGGCACCTATTCCAAGGCCCTGGGCTCCTTCGGGGCCTACGTGGCCGGGCGGCGCACCGTGGTGGACGCGGTGCGCAACTTCGGGCGGCCGTTCATCTTTTCCACCGCGCTGCCCCCGGCGGCCGTGGGCGCGGCCCTGGCGGCGCTGCGGCTGGTGGCCACGGGCGGGGCCAAGTCCCGCAAGCTGCTGGAGAACGCGGCCGAGCTGCGCTCCCTGCTGCGCGACCTGGGCCTGGACACCGGGCAGTCCACCACGCAGATCATCCCCATCATCCTGGGCGACAACGCCGAGGCCCTGGCCGCGCGGGACTTCCTCATGGAGCGCGGCATCCTGGCCCCGGCCATCCGCCCGCCCACGGTGCCCCGGGGCTCGGCGCGGCTGCGCCTGTCCCTGCGGGCGGACCTCACCGAGCAGGACATGGAACGCGTGTTCGAGGCCATGCGCGAGCTGGCCCTGGCCCCGCGCGGGGCGTGGCGCTCGTGAGCCTGGGGGCCTTCGTCTCCGGCTGGGCCGGATACCCGGCGCTGTACCCGCGCCTGGCTGAGCTGCTGGATTTCTTCACGCCCTTTTCCGACGGCGGCGAGCAGGCCCTGGCCGAGCGCCTGACGGGCGGCGAGGTCCTGGCGGCGTGGTCCACGGGGGCGCACATGGTTTTGCGCCTGCGCGAGACGCTGCTGCCGCGCTACCGCAAGGTGGTCCTGGCCGCGCCCTTCGTCTGCTTCTACGACTACGTGCCGAAGGAGACCGTGCGGGCCATGCTGGACGCCGTGCGGGCCGAGGGGCCGCGCCGCACGGTGCGGGCCTTCTGGCGCAACTGCGGGCTGACGGGCGCGCTGCCCGAGGTCCCGCGGGACGACGCCCCGGCCCTGGCGGCGGGGCTGGAATATCTGCTGACCTCGCGGGCCGTGCTGGCCCTGGGCGAGGACGGGGCCAAGGTCCGCGTGCTGCACGGCGGGTCGGACCGCATCGTGCCGCTCGCGGCCTCGTCCCACGTGGCCGGGCTGCTCTCCGGCTCCTGGCGCTCCCTCATCGACGCCGGGCACTACGTGCCCGAACAAACCTGGCTGGCCGTGCTGCATGAAGAGACGGGTCGCGACGCATTTCAGCCGCGCGGCTGAGACCTACGCCGAGGCGGCCGAGGTCCAGCGCGAGGTGGCCCGGGCCTGCGCCGGGGCCGTACCGCACGGGGACTACGGCCTGGCCGTGGAGATCGGCGCGGGCGGCGGGCTGCTCACGGAGCTGCTGCGCGGGCGCTGCTCCTGGCGGCGCTATCTGGGCCTGGACGTGGCCCCGGGCATGCTGGCCCGGCTGCGCCCGGCGGGCCCGCACGAATCCCTGCTGGTGGCCGACGGCGAGGCCGCGCCCCTGGCCCCGGGCCGGGCGGACCTGCTGGTCAGCGCCTCGACCATGCAGTGGTACCGCGCCCCGGAGCGCTCCATCCCCGAGAACCTGGCCCTGCTGGCCCCGGGCGGCGTGTTCTCCCTGGCGATCTTCGTCGAGGGCACGCTGGCCGAGCTGGCCCGCGTCAGCGCCGAGACGGGCTTCGGCTCGTTTCTGCCCATGCGCCCGGCGGCCCGGTACGCGTCCATCGTCGGCGCCGTGCCGGGGCTGGAATTCGCCTGGCGCGAGCTGTCCGTGACCCGGGAATACCCCACGGTGCGCGAGGCCCTGCGCCGCCTGCAACACACCGGCGCCACCTGCACCGGCGCCGCCCGGGCCTACGCCCCCTCGCGCTGGAAGGCCTTCGCCCGGCGCTACGAGGAGCTGTACGGCGGCCAGGGCGGCGTGCGCGCCAGCTACCGCGCCGTGCTGCTCTGGGGACGGCGCGCGGGCTGAGGCCCGCCCGGCGCACGTACAAGGCCCCCGCTCCGGCAATGGAGCGGGGGCCTTGTGCGTGCGCCGGGCGCGGGGCTCAGGCGAAGTGGCGGGCGAAGGCGGCGCGCAGGGCCTCGGGGGTCAGGTCGGGCAGCGGGGGTACCTCGGCCAGGACCCGGACCGCGCCGTATTCCTCAATGGCCGCGCGGTTGGCGGGCTCGGGCGGTCCGTTCAGGACCACGCCCGCCACGGGCAGGCCGCGCCTGCGCAGCTCGGCCAGGCTGAGCAGGGTGTGGTTGATGGTGCCCAGGCCGCTGCGGGCCACCAGCAGCACGGGCAGGCCCAGGTCGGCCATCAGGTCGGCCATCAGGTAGCCCGGGGCCAGCGGCACCAGCACCCCGCCCGCGCCCTCCACCACCAGCGGTTCGTCCGCCGGGACCGGCGGCAGCACCAGGCGGGCCGGGTCGATGGCCAGGCCCTCGCGCGCGGCGGCCTCGTGGGGCGAGAGCGGGGCGCGCAGGCGGTAGGCCTCGGGCAGCGTGCGCCCGGCGGGCAGCCCGGCCAGGCGCGCCACGCGGCCCGAATCCGATCCGGCCTCGGGCCCGTCGTCGGTGCCGCTTTGCACCGGCTTCCAGTACCAGCCGCCGCGCCCGGCCATGAGCAGGGCGCAGACCACGGTCTTGCCCACGTCCGTGTCCGTGCCGCTGACGAAGATCCGCCCGGGCAGCAGGCTCATGCGAACAGCTCCTCGCGGGCCACGGCCTCGGCCACGGCCCCGGTCAGCAGGTCCAGGTCGTCCGGGGCGATGACGTAGGGCGGCATGAGGTACACCAGCCTGCCGAAGGGCCGCACCCAGACGCCGCGCCCCACGAAAAATTCCTGCATGGCCGCCATGTTCACGGGGCGGCGGGTCTCCACCACGCCGATGGCGCCCAGGGTGCGCACGTCGGCCACGGTGTCCAGCGCGGCCAGGGGCTCCAGGGCCCGGGCCAGGCGCCGGTCGATGCCCGCCACGCGGACCTCCCAGGGCGAATCCAGCAGCAGGCGCAGGCTGGCCAGGGCCACGGCGCAGGCCAGGGGGTTGGCCATGAACGTCGGGCCGTGCATCAGCACGGGCAGCGAGCCGCCGGAGATGCCCTCGGCCACGCGGTCCGTGGCCAGGGTCGCGGCCAGGGTCATGGTCCCGCCCGTGAGGGCCTTGCCCAGGCAGAGGATGTCCGGCGTCACCTCCGCCCACTGGCAGGCGAACAGCCGCCCGGTGCGCCCGAAGCCGGTGGCGATCTCGTCGGCGATGAGCAGCACGTCCGCCGCGTCGCACAGGGCGCGCACCCGGCGCAGGTACTGGGGCGCGTAGAAGCGCATCCCGCCCGCGCCCTGGACGATGGGCTCCAGGATCACCGCCGCCAGCTCGCCTTTGTGGGCCATCAGCAGGCGCTCGAACTCGGCGATGGGCGCCTCGTCCCACGGCGCGCCGAAGGCCGGGCCGGGCGGCGGGGCGAAGACGTGGCGGTGCAGCAGGCCGTCGAAGGCCTGGTGCATCCCGTTCACCGGGTCGCAGACGCTCATGGCCCGGAAGGTGTCGCCGTGGTAGCCGCCGCGCACGGTGAGCAGGCGCGTGCGGCCCCGCTCCCCGCGCGACAGCCAGTACTGGTGGGCCATCTTGATGGCCACCTCCACG
>CAYUIN010000095.1:0-7804 GCA_964444695.1 uncultured Desulfocurvus sp. | reverse complement strand
GCAGCACCAGGGCCACGGTGCCCAGGCAGGCGGGCCACAGCCCGTCGAACACCGGGGCCCCGCGCAGGGCGTCCAGGGGCGGGGTGTCGGCGAAGATCAGTTCCAGGCCCAGGGTGGGCGCCCCGCGCAGCACCACGGCGCCCAGCAGCGTGGCCAGGGCGGCCAGGGTCAGCCCGGCGGCGGTCCAGGCCAGGGCCGTGAGGGCGCGTTCGGGCAGGTCACGCACGGGGGGCGCCCTCCCGGCGGGCGGCGCGCAGCGAGCGCAGGGCCAGGTTCACGGCCAGGGTGGAGCCGAAAAGCACCAGCCCGCAGGCGAACAGCGAGTCGTAGGCCGCGCTCTGGCTGTCTGTGGCGACCACCAGGGCGATGTGCGCGGTAAGCGTGCGCATGGAGTCCAGCGGGCCGATGGGCATCTGGGTCGCGTTGCCCGCCAGCATCAGGGGCACGATGGTGTCGCCCACCGCGCGGCCGAAGCCCAGGGCGGCGGCCATGGTCAGCCCCCGCGAGGACAAGGGCAGCGTCAGGCGCGCCAGCTCCTGGGCCCGGGTCAGGCCCAGGGCCGCCGCCGTGAGCCGCAGGCCGTCCGCCGTGATGCGCATCTGCGCGTCCAGCAGCAGGACGATGGTCGGCAGCACCAAGAGCGCCAGGACCAGCGCGGCGGCCAGCCAGCAGAACCCCGAGCCGCCCCCGAAGGCCCGGCGCACCAGCGGCACCAGCAGCAGCACCGAGGACAGCCCGTAGACCACCGTGGGCACCCCGGTCATGAAGCGCACGGTGGCGGACACGACGCGGGCCGCCGGGCGCGGGCCCAGGCCGTGCATGAAGCAGCACAGGCCCACGGCCAGCGGATAGGCCAGGGCCAGGGCCGAGAGCGAGAGCAGCAGCGAGCCCGTGACCATGGGCAGGATGCCGAACCGGCCCTGGAAGGGCCGCCAGTCCCAGGACAGCACGGTCCCCAGCCGGTCCGGCTCCAGCAGGGGCAGGGAGAACCAGGCCAGGAAGCCGAAGATGGCCGCCACGGCGAGCAGGGCCGTGCCCCCCGCCAGGGCCAGGGGCCAGGGCGTGGAGCCGGGCGCGGTTGCTGTGGGGGCGTGGTCGTGCATGGGCGGCGGGCGGCGGGCGGCGGGGCGCCTCCGCACGGGGCGGAGGCGCCCGCGGGCGCTAGTTGATGGGAATGTAGCCGCTGGCGCTGATGTGGGCGGCGCCTTCGGGGCCCAGGACATAGTCGATGAACGCCTTGGCCAGGCCCGTGGGCTCGCCCTTGGTGTTCATGTACAGCTTGCGCACGACCTTGTAGGCGCCGGACTTGGCGTTGTCCTGCGAGGGGGCGGTGCCGTCCAGCAGCGGGGCCTTCACGGTCTCGTCGATGTGCCCGATGGACACGTAGCCGATGCCCGCCTGGTCGCCCGCCACGGCGGTCTTCATGGCGCCGTTGGAGGCCACGACGTTGGCCGAGGCGGCGATGGCGCCCTTGGCCAGGAGCTTTTTCCAGAAGACCTCGCGCGTGCCGCTGGCCTCGTCGCGGGTGTAGAGCACGATGGGCGCGTCGGCCCCGCCCAGCTCCTTCCAGTTGGTGACGGTCCCGGCGAAGACGGCGCGCACCTGGTCGGTGCTCAGCTCGCCCACGGGGTTGGCGGGGTTGACGACCACGGCCACGCCGTCGATGGCGAAGGGGAAGGACACCAGGCCGTACTTGGCGACCTCGTCGTCGGACAGGGCGCGGCCGGTGTTGCCGATGCCCGCCAGGCCCTCGCCCGCCTTCTGGACGCCCACGCCGGAGCCGCCGCCGGCCACGGTGATCCGCACGTCGGGGTAGGCGCGCATGATGTCTTTGGCAGCGGCGTTCATGACCGGGATGTGGGCGGTGCCCCCGGCGATGTCCAGGGTGCCGGACATGCCCTTGAAGGCGTCCAGCCCGGCGGCCTGGGCGGCCGATGCGGCACACATAAGAACCAGCCCCAGGGCCATGGCCCCCAGGATGCGTCGAACGTTCCGGAACATTGATTCTCCCTCCGACTCCGTTGGTGCCCCGCCACGGGGCGTTTGTCACACACCCCGAATGTGTATGCCCCGGGCCGCTTTGGGGGCAAATCGACTGTTACGATTGTATGATGAGGCATGTATTGCCGTCGCCTATCGGCCGGGTCGTTGTCGGCAATTATTCAAGAAGGCCGGTGGAGTATGACTATAGTCAGGCGGGTGTGGCAAGCGCCTGGACACGGCGGAAGGCGTCCGCCATTGCATCCGGTTCCACTAGGATTACTGGGAATCCGAGGGATTCCGGAGGATTTCGGGGACAGCTTACTGAATTGAAGGTGGGAATTGTGCGAAATGATTGAGCCTGCCCGTCAGAACGCCACAGACGCGCGGCTTGTCGCGCGGAGTACGGAGTCCTGATGGAAGAGGCGACAGTATGCGGCACGGATTGTTTCGATGGCGCTGTCAGCCCTGGCCCATTCGTCCGGGGTGGAAGCCGGGTGGAGCAGGATGAGGATTTTCGAGTGTTCCTTGACGGGAATACCGTTGCCGCCGAGCCATTGCCCGTAGCCGTCGATCACGGTCAGGCCGTCTGGAAACGATGGTGTGATCCAGGTGTCCACAAAGTCCTGCCACTGGGCCTCGGTCACCAGCCCTGCCGGATGGTCGGGCGCGGCGGCAAAGGACATGCCGAAGAACAGCTCCGTGCGAATGAAGGCCTCACCATGCAGGCCAGGAGCTTCGGGCAACGACAGGACGGGTTGGCGAGCGCAGCCGCTCAGCCCGGCAAGCAAGAAAATCCAGATAAGACAGACGACTAGTTGTTTTCTCATGGCTCGATTCGGTTAGGCGTCATTGTTTTGGATTGCGATCTGTCCGGATTGTCGGATAGATGCCCGTCGGTGTCGCTTCCGCCTCTTTCAGGTCTGGTTTACACCCAAGATCGCTTTCGTCAACCTCCCTTTGTCTCTGACGATCTGAACAACCTGATGCGCGTGCATGATTTTTCCTGCACATGCTCTGCATGTATTCATATGTGTTTTTTGGCGGTCTCCATGAGGTTTTCATTGTCTGGCCCCTTCAGCAACATTGCGTTGTAAACATATTAATGCCTGGTGATTGCCTTTACAGACTGATTTTTTTTGGATACGCAAATGATAATTTTCTAAATCATAGTATGCGTTACGAGTAATCGAACGTGGATCGTTTGCTTGCGGGAGGAAGAAGTGAAGAGGATTGTTGTTTCATTGTTCGGTATTCTTTTATGTCTGTGCTCTCAAGGTGCATCATGCGAAACTGTTGATACTGCATGGCTAAATGGCTTTGTCACTGCGGATAAAGGATCGATTGTCAACGACGGATGGTGGGTGACGCGCACATTGAGCGTGATGAGTGTTGACGGAGAGGCACGAACATCGGATGGGCATGCCGCCTCAGAGGTGGTGCACTACATGAAAGTCGACCATCCCACGGCAGGGGCACTTGTGGTCAAGTCATTCTTTATGAAAGAGTGGAGTGCAGGATACACCGATGAAATTGATTCTTATATATACAAGGTGACTGACGAGTATGTCTACTCTTACGGACATTATGACGTGGAGGACAGCGAGAATGAGTTGTTTACAAAGGCTCGGCGCTGGCCACGCTATTTCAACGTAGATACGTCCTATACAATTGATGATGGTGGATCTGTTACAAGTCAGATGATTCATTCCTCGCCGATAACCATCCCCACATCAGCGCTTCCCGTAAGTCCCGATTTGTCTGGATGCTATCGGACGCAATATTCATCCATGGGGCCGGGCGAAGGCAACTCCATGGTCACCATACAAGGGCCTGGAAAAGGAGAATTGCTCGGATATGATTGTGATTTTGACTACACGAGCAATCCCTATCCGACTGGAATAGAAGATGTTTTCTGGTATACATCCGTCACCGCCTGGCAAGGAAACGGAGTCCTTCCCTCGGATGTTTCTTCTTATCTTGCGAGCATACGTTCGATCATCACATCCCTGACTCTCCCGACCAGCGTAGTCGACGCACAGCAATCCACAGGAATTAAATGCGTCGTTATCCCACTTAACTAGGATGACGGGGAAAAAGGGGCGATTTGAATCCCGTCAATGAGGTGCGCCGTCCATTTGAAGAAAAGGAGAAGGGCCCGACCGCTGCGACCGCGGGCGGGCCCTTCTTGGAGGAGGAACCGTGGGGAGACCGGCGGACCGTCCGCCGGGTGTCAGTTGCGTACCGTCCCTAGGTCCAGTCGAGGATCACCTTCCCGGACCTGCCGGAACGCATGATCTCGAAAGCTTCGGCGTAGTCCGACGCCGCAAAATGGTGGGTGATGGCGCCCGTCACGTCCAGGCCGCTCTGGATCAGCGCGGCCATCTTGTACCAGGTCTCGAACATCTCCCGGCCGTAAATTCCCTTGAGCAGCAGGCCCTTGAAGACCACCTGCGTCCAGTCTATGGCCGTGGTGCCGGGCAGGATGCCGAGCAGGGCGATCTTGCCGCCGTTGTTCATCTTGTCCAGCATCTGCGTGAAGGCCGCCGGGCTGCCGCTCATCTCCAGGCCCACGTCGAAGCCCTCGGTCATGCCCAGCTCGCGCTCCACGTCCGCCAGGTCCTCGCGGCTCACGTCCACCGTGCGCGTGGCGCCCAGCTTATCAGCCAGCTCGAGACGGTACGGGTTCAGGTCCGTGACCACCACATGCCGCGCGCCCACGTGGCGGCAGACGGCGGCGGCCATGACCCCGATGGGCCCCGCGCCGGTGATCAGCACGTCCTCGCCCACCAGGTCGAAGGACAGGGCCGTGTGCACGGCGTTGCCCAGCGGGTCCAGGATGGCGGCCTCGTCGTCGCTCACGGCGTCCGGCACGCGGAACACGTTGGACGCCGGGACGCAGATGAACTGGGCGAAACAGCCCGGGCGGTTCACGCCCACGCCGAGGGTGTTGCGGCACAGGTGGCGCTTGCCCGCGCGGCAGTTGCGGCAGTGCCCGCAGGTGATGTGCCCCTCGGCGGAGACCCGGTCGCCAACGCCCAGCCCGCGCACCTCCTGGCCCATGTCCACGACCTCGCCCACGAATTCGTGGCCCACGGCCATGGGCACGGGGATGGTCCGCGCGGCCCATTCGTCCCAGTTGAAGATGTGCACGTCCGTGCCGCAGATGGCGGTCTTCTTGACGCGGATCAGGACGTCGTTGGGCCCGCATTCGGGCACGGGGACTTCGCCCATCCAGATGCCCGGCTCGGGGCGGGCCTTGATCAGGGCCTTCATGGTGTTGCCGTTCATGGCGGCCTCCCGCTAGGCGACGACGCCCAGCTCGCGCCCGACGCGGACGAAGGCGTCCACGGCGCGGTCGATGTGTTCGGGCTCGTGGGCGGCGCTCATCTGGGTGCGGATGCGCGCCGCGCCCTGGGGCACCACCGGGTAGGAAAAGCCCACCACGTAGATGCCTTCGTCCAGCAGGCGCGCGGCCATCTTCTGGGCCAGCACGGCGTCGCCGAGCATCACCGGGATGATGGGATGCGCGCCCGGGACCAGGGTGAACCCGGCCTGGGTCATGCCCGCGCGGAAGCGCTCGCTGTTGGCCGCAAGGCGTGCGCGCAGCTCGCCCGAGGCCTCCAGCAGGTCCAGCACGGCCAGCGAGGTGGCGGCGATGACCGGGGCCAGGGTGTTGGAAAAGAGGTACGGCCGCGAGCGCTGCCTCAGCCAGCCGACGATCTCTCTGCGGCCCGAGGTGTAGCCGCCCGACGCCCCGCCCAGGGCCTTGCCCAGGGTGCCGGTGATCACGTCCACCCGGCCCAGGACCCCGCAGTGCTCGTGGGTGCCGCGCCCGCCGGGGCCGACGAAGCCCACGGCGTGGGAGTCGTCCACCATGGTCAGGGCGCCGAACTCCTCGGCCAGGTCGCAGATGCCCGCCAGGTCGGCCAGGATGCCGTCCATGGAGAACACGCCGTCGGTGACGATCAGCATGTGCCGGGCGCCGCCGTCCCTCGCTGCCGCGAGCTGGGCGCGCAGGTCGGCCATGTCGTTGTTTTTGTAGCGGAAGCGGCGGGCCTTGCAGAGCCGGATGCCGTCGATGATCGAGGCGTGGTTCAGCTGGTCGCTGATCACGGCGTCCTCGGGGCCGAGGATGGCCTCGAACAGCCCGCCGTTGGCGTCGAAGCACGAGGAGTAGAGGATCGTGTCCTCGGTGCCCAGGAACTCCGTCAGGCGGCCTTCCAGTTCGCGGTGCACGTCCTGCGTGCCGCAGATGAAGCGCACCGAGGACATGCCGAAGCCGTAGCGGTCCAGCGCCTTGTGGGCGGCGGCCACCAGCCCGGGGTGGTTGGACAGGCCCAGGTAGTTGTTGGCACAGAAGTTCAGGACCTCGCGCCCGTCCGGGGCCACGCTGATGGCCGCCTGCTGGGGCGAGGTGATGATCCGTTCTTCCTTGTACAGTCCCTGCTCGCGCAGGGCGTCCGTCTGCCGGGCCAGGTCGGCGAGCATGGCGTCGCGCATGGCGTCCTCCAAAGGCTTCGTTTTCGTGAAATCGAAATTTGCCGCTTCCAAATTCCAAAGTCAAGAATCAAATAGCCATTTCATTTCGAAAAGCGTAAGAGGGCGGTGGGTGCAATGGCAATTTTGAAAAGACCATAGCATAAATTGACGCGGATGCGCAGCGCGGATTACGGTATCCGCAACACACGGAGGCCTTTTTCGCGCAAAAGGAGAGTTGGAGTTGAACGAGAAGCCTCTGGCGCTGGACGCCGTCGACTACGGAATCATAGCGGAACTGCAACGCAACGGGCGCGAGTCCTACAAGCGCATCGCCGAGCGCCTGGGCGTCTCGGACGGTACGGTGCGCCTGCGCACCGAGCGCATGGTCCGCGCGGGATACCTGCGCGTCACGGCCTCGGTGAATCCGCTGTTCTTCGAAAACCAGATCTCGGCCATGGTCGGGGTCTGCCTGGACCACCCGGCGGGCGAGGAGATCATCCAGCGCATCGCGGCCATGTCCGGGGTGCAGTCCGTGATCAACGTCACGGGCCGCTTCGACCTGCTGGTGGAGGTCTCCGTGACCTCGCGCAAGGCCCTGCGCCGGTTCTTGGTGGACGACCTGGCCACCGTGGGCGGCGTGACCTCCACGGAGAGCTTCGTGTACCTGGAGGCGGCGGGCAAGTGGGTCGAGCTGCGCGAGCATGATATGGACATGGGCGGCTGAGGCGCCGTCCCGCGCCCGTCCGCACCCGCCCGCGCCGCCGCCTATTCTCCCCCTGTCCGGTGACGTTTTCGCGTCCGGGGCTTGCCAAGGGCCGCGAGGGTGCGTATCAGGCCGCCATGTTCTGCAATACCGACACCTGCAAGCGCTGCGGCGCGTGCATCGACGAATGTCCCTTCGAGGTCGTGGTCGTGGACGGCGAGGGCTTCCCCAAGCTGCGCCCGGCCGCGAAGAAGATGTGCATCGGCTGCGGGCACTGCGTGGCCGTGTGCCCCGTGGGCGCGCTGACGCTGCCCGAACTGCCCGTGACCCCGGGCCTGGCCCCCGAGGAATGCCTCGACGCCCCGCCCAAGTCCCGCCTGGCGCCCGAGGACGCCGAGCGCTTCCTGGCCTCGCGCCGCTCGGTGCGGACGTACAAGGACGCGCCCCTGGAACCCGAGGTCCTGGACGCCCTGCTGCGCACGGCGGCCCACGCCCCCAGCGCCCACAACAAGCAGCCCGTGCACTGGATCGTGACCCGCGCGCCGGAGCGCACCCGGGCCCTGGCCGGGCTGGTGGTGGCGCACATGGCGGACCTGGGCCTGTTCCCGGGCATCATCCGCAACTGGAACGCGGGGCGGG
>CAYUIN010000094.1:0-7814 GCA_964444695.1 uncultured Desulfocurvus sp. | reverse complement strand
CCCCGGCCTGTACGAGCCCATCCACGGCTCGGCCCCGGACATCGCGGGCCAGGACAAGGCCAACCCCCTGGCGACCATCCTCTCGGTGGCCATGATGCTGCGCCACAACTTCGACCTCGGCGCCGAGGCCGACGCCATCGAGTCCGCCGTGTCCCAGGTCCTGGACGCCCGCTGGCGCACCGGGGACATCCGCGAGGAGGGCTGCCAGCTCGCGGGCTGCACCCATATGGGCGATCTCGTAGCGGAAAAGGTGTAATTCTCCGCGCGCCTGGATTCTTGGGCCCCGGGAAGGTACACTTCCCGGGGCCTCTTTTTGGCCGGAACCATGACCAACGGGCGCGGCGATGCGCGCCGGGGCGGAGCACGGATGGAAAATAGGACATTGTGGCTGATCGATGCCGGGTACCTGTTCAAGGCCCAGCGCAGCGTCGCCCCCGGGTACACCTTCGACTACGGCAGGCTGAAGGCCCATCTGGAGCGGGGCGGCCCCATCTGGCGGGCCTACTACCTGAACTCGGTGCCCGAGGACCAGGCCTCTGCCCAGGACGGATTCCACACCTGGCTGCGCGACGGCCTGGGGATCGTCGTCAAGCTCTACGGGCTCAAGGAAAGCACCGTGGGGAAGCTGTATTGCCGTCAATGCGGCCGCAAGGTGGACATCAACTGCGACAACGACGGGCGGCACGAACTGTCCGTGGTGCAGCAAAAGGGCGTGGACGTCGGCCTGGCCACCCTGGCCCTGGTCCACATGGACGACTACGACACCCTGATCCTGTCGTCGGGCGACGGCGACCTGCTGGACGCCATCCGCCACGTCAAGGACAAGGGCAAGCGCCTGGAACTGGCGGTCTTCGACTACGGCGTCTCGGCGAAGCTGCGGGAGCTGGCGGACGCGGTCCACGTCATCAACGACTTCCAGGAGGCGGTGCGCAAGTGAGCCGCCGCCCGGCCGCCGGGCTCCGACTTGACTTCTCGGCCAAATAGGGTACCCGGAAACCACAATTTCCAGGCACTCCTTCACGAAATCGAGCCATGTCCAGAATATCCATCCAATCCCTGTCCAAATCCTTCGGCGGGCGCGACCTGTTCCAGGCCTTTTCCCTGGAGGTTCAGCCCGGCATGCGCCTGGCCGTGGTCGGGCCCAACGGCTGCGGCAAGTCCACCTTCCTGCGCATCCTGGCGGGCGTGGAAGACCCCGACTCCGGCGTCGTCTCCATGCCCAAGGACGTGCAGCTCGGCTACTCCAAGCAGGAGCTCTCCGAGCGCGACCTGAAGACGCCCGTCACGGCCTGGGTCCTGGAGGCCCTGCCGTCCTGGGGCGATTTCTGGGAGCGCTGGGAGGCCGCCACCCGGAGCGGCGACAAGGCCGCCCTGGCCGCCCTGGCCCAGGAGCAGGCCCACCTGGAACACGCCTACGGCTACAACCCCGAGCACAAGGCCCGCGCCGTGCTCACCGGCCTGGGCTTCGAGCAGACCCAGCTGGACGTGCCGCTGCGCGAACTGTCCGGCGGCTGGCGCGAGCGGGCCAAGCTGGCGCGCATCCTGGTGGAGGGCGCGGGCGTGCTGCTGCTGGACGAGCCCACCAACCACCTGGACCTGGAAGCCGTGGAATGGCTGGAGGAGTACCTTCTGTCCTTCGAGGGCGCGCTGGTCTTCGTGGCCCACGACCGGGTGCTGCTGGACCGCGTGTCGTCCCACGTCCTGTTCCTGGGCGGGGTCAAGCCCGTGGTCCGCAGGGGCAGCTTCACGGAGTTCTGGGCCTGGATGGACGAGACCGAGGAGCAGCGCCGCCGCGCCGAGCAGCGCGTGCAGGACGACATCGCCAAGAAGATGGATTTCGTGCGCCGCTTCCAGGTCAAGGCCACCAAGGCCCGCCAGGCCAACAGCATGAAGAAGCAGGTGGCCAAGCTGGAAAAGGAGCTGGAAGGCGTCAAGGCCGAACCCAAGGCCAAGGAGCTGAAGTTCAGCTGGCCCGCGCCCGAGCGCGGCAACAAGACCGTGCTCTCCGCCGTGGGCGTGCAGGTGGCCTACACGGGCCGCGAGACCCTGTGGAAGCCGCTGGATTTCAACATCTACGCCGGGCAGAAGATCGCCCTGGCCGGGCCCAACGGCTGCGGCAAGACCACGCTGCTGCGGGCCATCACCGGGCAGATCGCGCCCAGCGCGGGCAGCCTGGACATCGGCTCCAAGATGCGCGTGGGCTACTTCTCCCAGCACCAGGCCGAGACCCTGAACCTGGACAAGACCGTGCTCGGCGAGATCCGCCGCCTGTCCGACCCGCGCACCACAGAGGAAGAGCTCAGAAGCGTGCTCGGCCTGTTCATGCTGCCCGAGTCCTTCTGGGACCGGGGCGTGTCCGAGCTGTCCGGCGGCGAGAAGAACCGCCTGATCCTGGCGACCCTGTTCCTTAAGCGCGCCAACTTCCTGATCCTCGACGAGCCCACCAACCACCTGGACCTGGAAAGCCGCGACGCGCTGATAAAGGCCCTGCGCGACTACGACGGCACGCTGCTCATGGTCGCCCACGACCGCAACCTGATGTCCAGCGTGGCGGGCGAGGTCTGGTGGCTGAAACCCGAGGGCATCGAGGTCTTCAAGGACGGGTTCGCGGGCTACGACCGCGCCCGGCGCGCCGCCCTGGAACCCGTGTGCGACCCCGGGGCCGACGCCATGCGCCGCGTGGGCCGCGCCGAGGCCAAGGAGGCCAAGCGCCGCCAGGCCGAGGCCCGCAACGCCATCTACAAGAAGCTGAAGCCCCTGCAGGAAAAGTACGCCAAGCAGGAAAAGGAGCTGGAAGCGCTGATGGCCGAGCAGGGCGAGGTGGAACAGACCCTGGCCGACCCGTCGGTCTACGCCGACGTGCCGCGCTCCACGGAGCTGATGAAGCGCTTTTCCGAACTCGGCGGCCTCACGGACAAGCTGATGGAGAAGATGGGCGCCCTGGAAGAGCAGATCGCGGCCCTGGAGGCCGAGCGCGAGACCCTGAGCGAGGGCTGCTAGGGCGCAGCCCGCTAGCGGTAGCGGGCCAGGATGGCGTCCAGCCTGCCGTCGCGGCGCATGCGCTCGATCTCGGCGTCGATGCCCGCGATGGTCGGGCCCCAGTCCCGCACGCGGGTGAACACGTAGCGGAACCAGGCGCAGTCCAGGGGCGTGTCGGCGAAGACCAAACCCCTGGCGGCGAGGGCCGGGTCGTTGCGCATCACCCACTGGGCCACCAGGCGGTTGCTCACGGCGGCGTCGGTGCGTCCCCCGGCGAGCTTGCGCAGCATGAAGACCACGCCGGGCGCGTCGTCCCGCAGGACCCCCCCGCCCGCGAACAGGGCCTCCAGCCGGGGGTAGCCGTAGCCCAGGACGGTGCCCACGCGCAGCCCGCGCAGGTCCGAGGGCCGGGAGTAGCGCAGGGTCCCGCCCGCCCGCAGCAGGATCATGTCCTCGGACAGCACCACGCCCCGGGACCAGGCGAACCGCTCCGGCTCCTCGACCCATTCGTAGGCCTTGGTGTAGACGTCGATGGTGCCTTCCTCGAGCATCTTCATGCAGCGCTTGTCCGGATAGCGGCGCACGACCACGGGCAGCCCCAGGGCGGCGGCCGCCTGCGTCAGGATGTCGGGCATGATCCCTGCCCGGTCGTCGCCGGGATCGGGGATGTGATACGGGGGCCAGCCTTCCTCCGGGCTGCCCAGGATCAGGGGGCGGTCCGGCGCCTGGGCCAGCCCATCCGCCGCGGCGCAGCGCGCCGAGGGCGCGGACAGGGCGGCGAGGACGAGGATCAGGGCGGCAAGGAAACGGAGACGGGGCATGGCATCCAATGGCGGAAGGTGAGCGGGAGGCATGCTTTCTAGCGGCGGGGGCGGGGTGTTGTCAACGCGTCGGGACGGGCCGGTCCTGGGCGCTTGATTTCGGGCCCCGTCGCGCTTATTGTCGTCGATTGCCGCCCAGGCCCGCCGCGCGGGACGGGCGGCGCATGAGAGGCAGGAGAACGATGCAGGACAGCGGGGCATCCCCGGAAATAGACGTGGTGGCCGCCATCATCTGGCGGGGGCGCAGGTTCCTGGCCGTGCGGCGGCCCGAGGGCAAGCCCCAGGCCGGGTATTGGGAATTCCCTGGCGGCAAGGTGGAACCGGGCGAGACCCTGGAACAGGCCCTGGCCCGCGAGCTGGGCGAGGAGCTGGACCTGGTGCCCACCACCTGGGCCTTCTGGCGCGAAAAGCGCCACGATTACGGCCACATCCGCGTCCGACTGCATTTCTTTCACGTGTACCAGTTCGCCGGGCGGGCAGTGCCCCGCGAAGGCCACGAACTGCGCTGGCTCGAGGCCGAAAGCGCGGACGTGCCCTTCCTGGAGGCGGACACGGAAATAGTGCGCCTTCTGGCGCAGGGTTGAGAACAAGGAGCCGCAGCGTGCGCATCATAGACCTGATCCGGGAGCGCGGGCGCCAGGGGCGCAAATTCGTGTCCCTGGAATTCTTCCCGCCCAAGGACCCGGCGGACTGGCCCGGGTTCTTCCAGACCGTGGAGCAGCTGCGGGCCACGGATCCGCTGTTCGTGTCCGTGACCTACGGCGCGGGCGGCGGCACCCAGGACAACACCCTGGAGATCGTGCGCCGCCTGCGCGCCGACATGGGCCTGGAGCCCATGGCCCACCTGACCTGCGTGGGCGCGGACGCCGCCCGGCTGGACGGCTTCCTGGCCGCGCTGGAAGAGGCCGACGTGCACAACGTCCTGGCCCTGCGCGGCGATCCTCCGGGAGGCTGCGGGGCCTTCGTGCCGGACTCCGAGGAGTTCCGCCACGCCTCGGACCTGGTGCGCTACATCGGCAGGCACTACCCGGACATGGGCGTGGGCGTCGCGGGCTACCCCGAAGGCCACCCCGAGTGCGCCACCTTCCGCGAGGACTTCGAATTCCTGAAGTTCAAGCTGGACAAGGGCGCGGACTTCGCCATCACCCAGCTGTTCTTCGACAGCCGCCTGTACTGGAACTTCACCGAGCGGCTGACGGACATGGGCGTGACCAAGCCCGTGATCCCCGGCGTGTTGCCGGTGATGAGCGTGAAGTCCGCCAAGCGCGTGCTGGGCTTCTGCGGCGCGTCCATTCCCGGCAGGCTGCTGCTGGACCTGGAGGCGGCGGACGCCGAGGGCGGCGCCGAGGCCGCGTACCGCGTGGGCATCGACTGGGCCAAGCGCCAGTGCCGCGAGCTGCTGGAAGGCGGCGCGCCCGGCGTACACCTGTACACCCTGAACCGCCCCGAAGCCTGCCTGGAAATCGTGGGCTCCCTGGACCTGTAGGGGGCTCCCGGGGCCGTTGACGTTTCGCGAGACACCCGGAATTCCGCACGGAGGAAAACCGGATTTTCCGGCGCCACGCGCCGGTACGACAGAGAGGATGCAATGAGCAAGGATGGATTCGTCGTCGCCGTGTGCGGCGCCACGGGCGCCGTGGGCCGCGTGATGCTCGAGGTGCTGGCCGAGCGTGATTTCCCGGCCAGCCAGGTCATTCCCTTCGCCTCCGCCCGCAGCGCGGGCTCCACCGTGGAGTACAAGGGCCGCGAGCTGACCGTGCGCGAGCTGAAGGAGGACTCCTTCGAGGGCATCGACCTGGCCCTGTTCTCCGCCGGCGGCGGGACTTCCGAGAAATTCGCGCCCCTGGCCGCCAAGGCGGGCTGCGTCGTGGTGGACAACTCCAGCGCCTGGCGCATGGACCCGGCCTGCCCCCTGGTGGTGCCGGAGGTCAACGCCCACGACCTGGCCTGGCACAAGGGCATCATCGCCAACCCCAACTGCTCCACCATCCAGATGATGGTGGCCTTAAAGCCCATCCACGACGTGGCCAGGATCAAGCGCGTGGTGGTCTCCACCTACCAGGCCGTGTCCGGCACCGGGCAGAAGGCCATCGAGGAGATGGCCGAGCAGGTGCGCCTGATCTTCAACGGCCTGGTGGACGACATCGAGCCCAAGGTCTACCCGTACCGCATCGCCTTCAACTGCCTGCCGCAGATCGACGTCTTCCTGGACAACGGCTACACCAAGGAAGAGATGAAGATGGTCAACGAGACCAAGAAGATCATGGGCGACGACTCCATCAAGGTCACGGCCACGGCGGTGCGCGTGCCGGTGTTCTACGGCCACAGCGAGTCCGTGAACATCGAGACCGAGAAGAAGCTTTCCGCCAAGGACTGCCGGGCGCTGCTCAGCCAGGCCCCCGGAGTGAAGGTCCTGGACAACCCCAAGGAGAAGATCTACCCGATGGCCATCGAGGCCGCCGGGCAGGACGCGACCTACGTGGGCCGCATCCGCGAGGACGAGACCATCGACAACGGTCTCAACCTGTGGGTCGTTTCCGACAACATCCGCAAGGGCGCCGCGCTCAACGCCGTCCAGATCGCCGAGAAGCTCGTCGAGATGGGCCTGTTGCGCGTGCCCGCGGGCGCGTAGGGTGCCCGCGCACGGAGGATCATCGATGCTGCCTGTCATGGAGTCCGAGGACTACCTGAAGAAGATGCTTTCGGTCCGCCGCCCCGGCGTGGACGACGTGCTCGCCTTCTACGAGCACCGCGTCGGCGCCGTGTGCCGCGACCCGAAGATGATGCTCATCCCCCTGGACGACCACATCGTCCACCGGGGAGACGGCATCTTCGAGACCATGAAGTACGCCGGGCGCAAGCTGTATCAGCTGGACGCGCACCTGAGCCGCATGAAGCGCGGGGCCGAGGCCATCGGGCTGATGCCGCCGTGCACCTGGGACCGGCTGCGCGAGATCATCCTCGAAGTCTGCGCCGCGGGCGGCGAGGACAACGGGCTGGTGCGCGTGCTGCTCGGGCGCGGCCCGGGCGGCTTCGGCATCGACCCGCGCGAATGCCCTGCCCCCAGCCTGTACGTGGTCTCCTACCGCTTCACGCCCAAGCCGCAACAGTGGTACGACAAGGGCGCCACGGCGTTTCGCTGCTCTATCCCGGCCAAGCAGGACTGGATCGCGCAGATCAAGAGCGTGAACTACCTGCCCAACGTGCTCATGAAGCGCGAGGCCACCGAGAACGGCTACGACTACCCCATCTGCTTCGACGAGTTCGGCTTCATGGCCGAGGGCGCCACGGAGAACATGGCCATCGTGGACCAGGAAGGGACGCTGGTCATCCCCGAGTTCAGCAACGCCCTGGCGGGCACCACGCTGATCCGCGCGGTGGAGCTTCTGGCCGGTCGGGTCAAGGCCTTCTTCCGCAAGGTCTCCGAGCAGGAGCTGTACGACGCGCGGGAGATCCTGGTCTTCGGCACCACCGGCGACTGCCTGCCCATCGTGCGCTACAACGGCAAGCCCATCCACGACGTGCGTCCCGGACCGGTGTGCCTGCTGGCGCGGGAGCTGATCGTCAAGGACATCGCCGAGACGGGCGTGTCCTTCTAGCAACGGATTGTCCGGGCGGGGCGGCGATGCGGCCCCGCCCGTTCTCTTTTTCGCGGAGCGGGCGGTGAAGATTCTGCAACTGGACCTTGGGCGCGAGTGGCGCGGCGGGCAACGCCAGGTGATGTACCTGATGCGCCACCTGCAGGCGTCCGAGGGCTTCGAGACGCTCCTGGCCGCGCCGCGCGGCTGCCCCCTGGCCGTGCGCACCCAGACCGCCGGGCTGCCGATTTTCCCCCTGCCGAACCGCTTCGAATGGGACCCCAGGTCCATCCTTTCCCTGTGGCGCCTGATCGTCAGGGAACAAATCGACGTCATCCACACGCACTGCGCGCGCAGCGCGTCGCTGGGCGCGGTGCTGCGCTCTCTTTCCGGCAGGCGCCTGGTGCATTCGCGCCGCGTGTCCTATCCGCTGAAG
>CAYUIN010000093.1:0-7827 GCA_964444695.1 uncultured Desulfocurvus sp. | reverse complement strand
GGCCGCTGCGGCGGCGGGGCGCGGCGGCCCTGCCCCAGGCCCCCGACACGACCCCCACCGTCGCCGCCGCCCCGGCCAAGCCCCGGGCCCCCGGCGCCGCCTTCCTCCCGGAGAACGACCGATGACCCCCCCGCAGCAGACACGCATCTTCCAGACCCTCTTTCCCAAGGCGCATCCCGCCCGCTTCCTCGCGGTCCTGACGGCCCTGGTGGCCCTGGCCGCGCTGTGCGCCGCCGCCCTGCCCGCCCTGGCCGCCGACGGCCCCCGCGCGGGCGAGGTGGACCCGCAAAACGGCAAGACCATCAAGTACTGGGTCGCGCCCATGGACCCGACCTATATCCGCAACGAGCCCGGCCAGTCGCCCATGGGCATGGACCTGGTGCCCGTGTACGAGGACGAGGGCGGCGAGAAGCTGCCCGCCTCGACCATCCGCATCGACCCCGTGACCGTGCAGAACATGGGCGTGCGCACCGCCCCCGTGCGGCGCACGGCCCTGTCGCGCAGCATCCGCGCCCTGGGCACCGTGGACTACGACGAAAAGCGCATCCACACCGTGACCGTGAAGTTCGACGGCTGGATCGAGCGGCTGTACGTGGATTTCGTGGGCCAGCCCGTGAAGAAGGGCCAGCCGCTGTTCGACATCTACAGCCCGGACCTGGTCACCGCGCAGGAGGAATACCTCCTGGCCCTGGGGCAGGTGCGCGCGCTGGGCGACAGCGACTACCCGCAGGTCCGCGAAGGCGCGGCCCGCCTGCTGGACGCCGCCCGCCGCCGCCTGGCCAACTGGGACCTCGGCCCACGGCAGATCGAGCGCCTGGAGCGCGAGGGCACCGTGCGCCGCACCCTCACCGTCCATTCCCCGGCCTCGGGCGTGGTCATCCGGAAGGATGCCTTCGCCGGGCATTTCGTGAAGGCCGGGATGCACCAGTACGAAATCGCGGACCTCTCGCGGGTCTGGGTCCAGGCCGAGGTCTATGAATACGAGCTGCCCTTCGTGCACGAGGGCATGCCCGCGACCATGGAGCTGTCCTACCTGCCGGGCCGCCGCTTCACGGGCAAGGTCCTGTTCCTGTACCCGTACCTGAACCCCAAGACCCGCACGGCCACCGTGCGCCTGGCCTTCGACAACCCCGGCGGCGAGCTGCGCCCGCAGATGTACGCCAACGTCCTGCTGGACTCCCCGGTGCAGGCCGACGCCCTGACCGTGCCCCAGGAGGCGGTCATCGACTCCGGGGTGCGCAAGCTGGTCTTCGTGGCCCTGGGCGGCGGCAAGTTCGAGCCGCGCGAGGTGACCCTCGGCGCCGAGGGCACGGACGGCGCCTACCAGGTGCTGGGCGGCCTGCGCGAGGGCGAAGAGGTCGTGGTCTCGGCGCAGTTCATGCTCGACTCCGAGTCCCGCCTGCGCGAGGCCGTGGCCAAGATGCTCGAAGCCCGCAGCGCCGGCCCCGGCGGCGCGGACGCGGACGGGCTGGACATGGATTCCATGACCATGGACGGCGCCGACCCCGCCGCCGGGCTGGACATGGACGGACTGACCATGGACGGCGCGCCCGCGCCGGGCGCCGAGTAGGCGCGGGAGGTACGAGCCATGTTCGTCCGCAAGATCATCGAATTGTCGGTGCGCAACCGCTTCCTGGTGCTGCTGCTCACGCTGCTGCTGGTGGCGGGAGGGCTGTGGGCCATGATGCGCACGCCCCTGGACGCCATCCCGGACCTGTCCGACGTGCAGGTCATCGTGTTCACCGAGTTCCCGGGGCAGGCCCCGCAGGTGGTGGAGGACCAGGTCACCTACCCCCTGACCACGGCCATGCTCTCCGTGCCGTACGCCAAGAACGTGCGCGGGTTCTCCTTCTTCGGCCTGTCCTTCGTGTACGTCATCTTCGAGGACGGCACGGACATCTACTGGGCCCGCAGCCGGGTCCTGGAATCGCTGAGCGCCATCCGGGGGCGGCTGCCCCAGGGCGTGAGCCCGTCCCTGGGCCCGGACGCCACGGGCGTGGGCTGGGTCTACGAATACGTGCTGGAGTCCAAGAATCACGACCTGGCCGAGCTGCGCTCCATCCAGGACTGGTTTCTGCGCTACGAGCTGTCCGGCGTGCCCGGCGTGGCCGAGGTGGCCTCCATCGGCGGCTACGTGAAGCAGTACCAGGTGCTGCTCGATCCCAACAAGCTGGCGGCCTACGGCCTGCCCGTGTCCAAGGTCGCCGCCGCCATCCGTCGCAGCAACAACGACGTGGGCGGCCGCCTGGTGGAGATGGGCGAGACCGAGTTCATGGTGCGCGGCCTGGGCTACATCCGGGACAGGAAGGACATCGAGACCATCCCCCTGGGCGTGGACGGGCGCGGCGCGCCCATCCTGCTGGGCAGCGTGGCCGAAGTGCGCCTGGGCCCCGAGCTGCGGCGCGGCGTCCTGGACCTCAACGGCGAGGGCGAGGCCGTGGGCGGCGTCATCGTGATGCGCTACGGCGAGAACGCCATGGCCGTCATCGAGGGCGTGAAGAAGCGCCTGGCCGAGCTTCAGGCCGGGCTGCCGGAAGGCGTGACCATCCGCCCGGTGTACGACCGCTCGCACCTCATCGGCCGGGCCATCGACACCCTGCGCCGGACCCTGGTGGAGGAAGGGCTGATCGTGGCCCTGGTCTGCGTGGTCTTCCTGTTGCACATGCGCAGCGCCCTGGTGGGCGTGATCACGCTGCCCATCGCCGTGCTGGCGGGCTTCCTGATCATGAAGCTGCAGGGCATCAACTCCAACATCATGAGCCTGGGCGGCATCGCCATCGCCGTGGGCGCCATGGTGGACGCGGCCATCGTGATGATCGAGAACGCGCACAAGCACCTGGAGCAGTACGCCGGGGTCAAGGAGCGCTGGGAGCTGATCCGCGACGCCGCCGTGGAGGTCGGGCCCTCGCTGTTCTTCTCGCTGCTGATCATCGCGGTCAGCTTCCTGCCGGTGTTCACCCTCGAGGCCCAGGAAGGCCGGATGTTCACGCCCCTGGCCTACACCAAGACCTACGCCATGGTCGGCTCGGCCATGCTGGCCGTGACCCTGGTGCCGGTGCTCATGGGCTACCTGATCCGCGGCAGGATCATCTCCGAGGACAGGAACCCCGTAAGCCGCCTGCTGGTCTGGCTGTACCACCCGGTGATCACCCTGGTGCTGAAGGCCAAGTGGCTGGTGGTCGGCCTGGCCGTGGCCGTGCTGGCGCTGACCTGGATCCCCTGGTCGCGCATGGGCTCGGAGTTCATGCCGCCGCTGGCCGAGGGCGACCTGCTGTACATGCCCACCACCCTGCCGGGCATCTCCATCACCAAGGCCAGGGAGCTGTTGCAGCAGACGGACAAGATCATCAAGTCCTTCCCCGAGGTGGACACCGTGGCGGGCAAGATCGGCCGCGCCGAGACCGCCACGGACCCGGCCCCGCTGTCCATGCTGGAGACGACCATCACCCTGCGCCCGCAAAGCGAGTGGCGCGAGGGCATGACCCCGGAGAAGCTGGTGCGCGAGATGGACAAGGCCATCCAGTTTCCGGGCCTGACCAACGCCTGGACCATGCCCATCAAGACCCGCATCGACATGCTGGCCACGGGCATCAAGACCCCGGTGGGCCTGAAGCTGATGGGCGACGACCTGGCCGAGCTCTCCGCCCTGGGCGAAGAGATCGAGGCCGTGCTGCGCGACGTGCCGGGAACGGCCAGCGTGTACGCCGAGCGCGTCACGGGAGGCAACTTCCTGGACTACGACATCCGCCGCGAGGACGCCGCGCGCTACGGGCTGACCGTGGGCGACGTGCAGGACGTGATCGCCACCGCCGTGGGCGGGATGAACGTCACGACCACGGTGGAGGGCCTGGCGCGCTACCCCGTGAACCTGCGCTACGGCTCCGAGCTGCGCGACACGCCCGAGAAGCTGCGCCGCATCCTGATCCCCACGCCGTCGGGCGCGCAGATTCCCATCACCCAGGTGGCGGACCTGCGCATCCGCAAGGGCGCCCCGGCCATCAAGAGCGAGAACGCCCGCAAGAGCGCCTGGGTCTTCGTGGACCTGGACGGCATGGACGTGGGCACCTACGTGGCCTCCGCGCAGCGCGCCGTGGCCGAGCGCGTCTCGCTGCCGCCGGGCACGAGCATCGTCTGGAGCGGGCAGTACGAGTACATGGTGCGGGCCAAGAAGAAGCTGGCCATCGTGGTCCCGGCCACGCTGCTGCTGATCTTTCTCTTGCTGTACATGAACTTCGGCAACTGGACCCAGAGCCTGATCGTGATGCTCTCGGTGCCCTTCTCGCTCACGGGCGGGCTGTGGCTGATGGACCTGCTGGGCTACAACATGAGCGTGGCCGTGGCCGTGGGCTTCATCGCCCTGGCGGGCGTGGCCGCGGAGACGGGCGTGGTGATGCTCGTCTACCTGGACCTGGCCTACGACAAGTACAAGGCCACCTACGGGCGGTACTTCAACCGCCGCCACCTGCACCTGGCCATCGAGGAGGGCGCGGCCCTGCGCGTGCGCCCCAAGATGATGACCGTGGTCTCCACCATGGTCGGCCTGGTGCCCATCATGTGGAGCACGGGCACCGGCTCCGACGTCATGAAGCGCATCGCCGCGCCCATGGTCGGCGGCATGGTCAGCGCCACGGTGCTGACCCTGGTGGTCGTGCCGGCCGTGTACGGCATCTGGAAGGGCTGGGGCCTGCCGAACGGCCCCCTGCCCAGCGACGACTGCGACCCCGGCGGCCACTGCGGCCCCATGCGCCAAGGCGCCGCCGCCCCCGAAACCGAACAGACCCCGACCCCGGACGACGCCCCCGGCGCCTCGGACCGGGCCGAATAACCCCGCGCCCCACGGCGCACAAGGAGAAGACGATGAAGAACCTGATGCTGCTCGCGGCCCTGGTGGCCGTCCTGGCCCTGACCGCCCCGGCCCACGCCATGGACATGACCGCCGCCCCGGCCAAGGACGCCGGGCAGGACCACGCCGCGATGAACCACGGAAGCTCCGAGATGGGCGGCACCTTCAAGCACGCCGCCATGGCCGACGGCATCCACGCCGAGTTCCAGGTCATGGAGCTGGCGGCCATGAACATGACCGACCCTGACGGCCGCACCCACCACGTCATGGCCTCCTTCGCCAAGGACGGCGCCAAGATCGAGGACGCCGTGGGCAAGGTCAAGCTCATCGCCCCCTCGGGCAAGGAGCAGGTGGCGACCCTGAAGCACTTCGGCAGCGGCGTGTACGCGGCCAACTTCACCATCGACGAGCCCGGCAAGTGGGGCGTGATCTGCCTGGTGAAGGAAGCGGGCGCCACGCACACCGTGAAGTTCTGGTACCCGCACAAGGGGATGTAGCCGGGCGCCGCGCGCGTTCCGGGGCCGGGCGGCGTGCCGCCCGGCCTTTTTTTGCGCCCGCGAAACAGCGCGCTCCCGCCGGACACCACCCGGCGGGAGCGCGAAGGAAGGGAAACGAAAGACGGTTCAGGCGAAGGCGGCCAGCGCCAGGAACCCGGCGGGGGACATGCCCTCCATGGCCTCGGCGTGGGTCGCGCGGGTCAGCCCGTCCAGGACCACGTCCACGGTCAGGGGCCGCGAGAACAGGTAGCCCTGGGCCTCGTCGCAGCCGCGATCGCGCAGGAATTCCAGCTGGGCCTGGGTCTCCACGCCCTCGGCCACGGTGCGCAGCCCGAAGTTGCGGGCCAGGGAGAGGATGGTCTCGGTGATCTTGGCGTCGTTGGCGTCGCCGGGCACCCCGCTGATGAAGGAGCGGTCGATCTTCAGGACGTCCAGCGGCATGTGCTTGAGATAGTACAGCGAGGAATAGCCGGTGCCGAAGTCGTCGATGGACAGCCTGAGCCCCAGGTCCGCCAGCTCGCGCAGGCGGCGCAGGTTCTCCTCGATGTCGCGCATGATGCAGGTCTCGGTGATTTCCAGCTCCAGGCGCCCGGGCTCCAGGCCCGAGGCGTCCAGGGTGCGCCGCACCATGTCCACCAGCCCCGGATCGCGGAACTGGGCCCAGGAGATGTTCACCGAGACCCCGAAGCGGCGCGAGCAGCATTTGACGAAGCGGCCCATGTCGCGGCAGGCCTGCTCCAGGATGCGTTCGCCCAGGGGGATGATCAGCCCGGTCTCCTCGGCCAGGGGCACGAACTCCATGGGGCTGACCAGGGTCCCGTCGGCCTGGCGCCAGCGCACCAGGGCCTCCAGGCCGCAGAGCACGCCGCTTTTTATGTCCAGCTTGGGCTGGTAGACCATCTCGAATTCGTCGCGGGCCAGGGCGCCGCGCAGGCGGGCCTCCAGCTCCAGCCTGCGGCCCACGCGCTCGTTCATCTCCGGGGCGAAGTAGCCGAAGCGGTTCTTGCCCTCGCCCTTGGTGCGGTACATGGCCAGCTCCGCGTTGCGCAGCAGCTCGTCGCCCCGGGTGCCGTCCAGCGGGGACATGACGATGCCCACGCTGGCCGAGCTGAAGACCTCGGCCCCCTCGATCTCGAAGGGCTCCGTGAAGCATTCCAGCACCCGGCCCGCCACGTCGGCGCAGGAGCCGTCGCCCTCCACGTCGGGCAGCAGGACCACGAAATCGTCCCCGCCGAGCTTGGCCACGGTGTCCTCCAGGCGCACGGCGCCCCGCAGGCGGTCGGCCACGTCGCGCAGCAGCCGGTCCCCGGCTTGGTGGCCCAGGCTCTCGTTCACGTGGCGGAAGTTGTCCAGGTCCAGGTACAACAGGCCCACGGACTTGCCCCCGCGCCGCGCGGCGGCCAGGGCGACGCCCAGCCGGTCCTGGAGCTGACTGCGGTTGGGCAGCCCGGTCAGGGCGTCGAAATGTTCCAGGAAGCGCAGCTGCGCCTCGCGCTCCTTGGTCTCGGTCAGGTCGTGGAAGATGCCCACGAAATGCGTGACCAGGCCGGACTCGTCGCTCAGGGCCTGGATGTCCAGATACTCGGGGTAGACCTCGCCGTTCTTGCGGCGGTTGAAGATCTCCCCGCTCCAGGCACCCTCCTCGGCCATCTTGCGCCACATCTCGCTGAAAAAGGCCCCGTCGTGGCGGCCCGAGCGCAGCAGCCGGGTGTTGCGGCCCAGAACCTCGCCCTGGCCGTAGCCGGTGATGCGCGAAAAGGCGGGGTTCACGCGCAGGATGTCGCCGTGGGCGTCGGTGATGCAGATGCCCTGCAGGGAGCGGTCGCACACGGCTTCCAGCAGTTGCAGCTCCATCTGCGTGGCGCGGCGCCGCCCGGTCTCCTGGCGCAGGTTGTCCAGGGCCGTGGCCAGCTCGCGGGTGCGCAGGCTCACGCGGTGTTCCAGGTCCGCCTGGGCGGCCTCGGCCGCGAGGTGGGCGCGGCGCAGGTCGAGCATGGAGCGCACCCGCATCTGAAGCTCCACGCGGCTCACCGGCTTGGGGATGAAGTCGTTGGCCCCGGCCTCGGCGGCGCGCACGCGCTCCACGTCCGGGTCCATGCTGGTGACCATGACCACGGGCAGGTCCCACGGCCCGCGCTCCTTGCGGATGGCGCGCACCAGGCTGTAGCCGTCCACCCGGGGCATGACCACGTCCGCCAGCACGAGGTCCACGCCCTCGCCGCGTTCCAGGACGTTCAGGGCCTCCTCGCCCCCGGGGACGCACAGGGCCTCCAGGCCCATGCCTTCTATGGTCCGGCAAAACAGCCTGCGCTGCATGGCGTCGTCGTCGACGATGAGAATCCGGTTGCTGGGCATCGGTCGGCCTCCAGGGATGTCGCGTGGGGAGTCTGAGCCTGAGTCTGAGGGATGGAGCCTTGCCGGACGGCGGGCGCTCCGGCGGCGGCGCGGGGCCGCCGCCGGGGCGCGCCGCGTCATGCGGCCCGCCGG
>CAYUIN010000092.1:0-7912 GCA_964444695.1 uncultured Desulfocurvus sp. | reverse complement strand
TGGAGGCCATGAGCTCCCACAGGCCGTATCGCCCGGCCCTGGGCCTGGACGCCGCGCTGGCGGAGATCCGCGCCGGGCGCGGTCCGCGCTACGACGCCGCCATCGTGGACGCCTGCCTGGAACTCTGCGAGGGCGGCTTCCGTTTCGAGCCCTGAGCCCGAGGGCCTTGCCCTGGGCCGCCCCAATCGGCTATGCAGACGCAGGCGCCCCGTGCGCCGCAGCCCGCGACGACGCAACACCGCAACCCCGGAGACGGCGCGTGACCGCCAGGATTCTCGTAGTCGACGACGAGCAGGACATCCGTTTCTCGCTGCGCGGCATCCTCGAAGACGAGGGCCACGAGGTGGACGAGGCCGAGAGCGGCGAGGAGGCCCTGAAGTATCTGGCCTCCCAGCGCCCGGACCTGGTGCTGCTGGACATCTGGCTCACGGGCATCGACGGCCTGGAGGTCCTGGAGGCGGTGGGCACGCGGCACCCGGGCCTGCCGGTGATCATGATCTCCGGGCACGGCAACATCGAGACCGCCGTCTCGGCCATCAAGAAGGGCGCCTTCGACTTCATCGAGAAGCCCCTGTCCCTGGAAAAGGTCATCCTCTGCGTGACCAAGGCCCTGGAATTCCGCTCCATCCAGCAGGAGAACCGGGAGCTGCGCCAGCAGTTGCGCTCGGAGCAGGCCCACGACCTCACGGGCCGCTCGGCCAGCGTGCAGGCCCTCAAGACGCACATCGCCCAGGTGGCGCCCACGGACGCCTGGGTGCTGATCACCGGCGAGAACGGCACCGGCAAGGAGATCGTGGCCCGCATGGTCCACGACCAGTCCCGCCGGGCGGACAGGCCGCTGGTGGCGGTGAACTGCGCGGCCATCCCCGAGGAGCTTATCGAATCCGAGCTGTTCGGCCACGAGAAGGGCGCCTTCACGGGGGCGGACTCCGCCCAGCAGGGCAAGTTCGAGCTGGCCGACGGCGGGACGCTGTTCCTGGACGAGATCGGCGACATGAGCATGAAGACGCAGGCCAAGATTCTGCGCATCCTGCAGGAGCAGAAGTTCGAGCACGTGGGCGGGCGCAAGACCATCACCGTGGACGTGCGGGTCATCGCCGCCACGAACAAGGACCTGATGGAGGAGATCCGCGAGGGCCGTTTCCGCGAGGACCTGTACTACCGGCTGAAGGTCTTCCCGCTGGTGGTCTCGCCGCTTCGGGAACGCGCGCAGGACATTCCGCTGTTGGTGGACGAGTTCGTGGAGCATCTGTGCCGCAGCCACGGCTTCAAGCCCCTGGCCTTCACGCCCGAGGCCGTGCGCGCCCTGTGCGTCTACCCCTGGCCGGGCAACGTGCGCGAGCTGAAGAATTTCGTGGAGCGGATGCTGATCATGCACGGCGGCGCGGAGGTCGGCCCCGAGGACCTGCCCGGCGAGTTCGCCGCGGCCGTGGCCTCGCCGGAGCTGGCCGACGCCGCCCAGGACCTGCCCATCCCCCCCGGCAGCGTGGACTTCAAGGCCGCCCGCCAGGCCTTCGAGGCGGAATTCCTGCGCCGCAAGCTGGAGGAGATGGGCGGCAACGTCTCCCGCCTGGCCGAGTCCATCGGCCTGGAACGCACCTACCTCTACCGCAAGCTCAAGGCCTACGGCATCCAGACGGGATAGCCCGCGACGGCACCGGGACGCGGCCGGAGCCGATCAGGCCGCGCCGCTCACTGCCTGATCCAGATCACGCTGGCCTGGCGGCCGCAGACGTGGTCGCGGCGGTAGGAGAAGAACAGCTCCGGGACGGATTTGGTGCACAGGTCCAGGGAGTGGATGCGGTCCGGGCGCAGGCCGGCGGCCACCAACTGGTCGCGGGTCAGGCGCCAGAGGTCCACCGTGCGCGCCGCCTCGTCGTAGTACGGGCGGAAGTCGTCGCCGAATTCCGCCTCGAAATTGGTGAACTCCGCCGCCGCCGGGCCCAGGCTGGGGCCGCGCACGGCCAGCAGTTCGGCCGGGTCCAGGCCGTATTCCTCGCAGAAGGCGCGCACCCCGACCACGGGGAAGCGCAGCACGTTGCCGCGCCAGCCCGCGTGCAGGGCCGCCACGTGGCTGCCGCTCTCGTGGGCCAGCAGGATGGGCTGGCAGTCGGCGGTCTTGATGACCAGGGCCCGGCCCGGGTCGGCCGTGGCCAGGCCGTCGGCCTCGAAGGTCCCGGGCTGGGCGATGTCCCCGGGTTCGGGGTCGAAGAGCATCTGCGTGCCGTGGACCTGGCGCAGCTCCTGCCAGGAGCCGCAGCCCAGGGCGCCCTGCAGGGCCCGGCGCGCGGCCAGCACGGCCGCCGGGTCGTCGCCCACGTCGAAGGACATGTTGCCGCCGCCGAACGGCCCGGGAGCGCCCGCCGCCCGCGCCCCGAAGGCGCAGCCCACGCGGTCCAGCCCGGGGAAGGTGAAGGGGATGTATCTCAAATCCACAGCGTCGAGTCCTCCGTGACGACGACGTGCACCGGCACGTCCCAGGGGTCCACGGGCAGCGCCTCGCAGAGCTGGAAGCCGTAGCACGGGCCCACGAGCAGCGGGGGCCTGCCCCCGCCCGACGGGGCGCGCCCGGCGGCCAGGAAGCGGTCGTAGAACCCGGCCCCGAAGCCCAGGCGGAAGCCCCGCCTGTCGAAGGCCACCCCGGGCACCAGCACCAGATCCGGAGCGGCGTCCGGCACCAGCGGGCAGCTGGCCGGGTCGGGCTCGGGGATGCCGTAGGCCCCGGGGGCCAGGTCCTCCAGGCAGGTGGCGCAGGCCAGGTCCATGACCCCGCGCTCGCCCGGGCGGCAGCGCGGCAGCAGCACCCGCGTCCCGCGCGCCCAAAGCTCGGGCAGCAGCCCGGCTACGTCCACCTCGCCGCGCACGGGCATGTAGGTCAGCACTTCGCGGGCCCCGGCCCAGGCGGGCAGGGCCCGGACGCGCGCCAGCACCCGGTCGGACATCTCCCGCGTCTCGGCCTCCGAAAGGGCCGAGCGACGGGCCAGGATTTCCTTGCGCAGTCCTTCCTTGCTCATGGGGTTCCCGTCCCCGGCGGGGTTTTCCATCGTCGTCTTTTCGATTATGGTGCCGTCCATGGTCGCCGGAGTCCCGGCGGCCCAGGCACGGAATGTACCCGTTCCCCGGGCCGAGGAAAAGGGCAGGGCATGGAAAAGAATTTCGAGAGATATTGGATCGGCATCGGAGACCTGCACGGCGACGCCTCGGCGGTGACGCGCATCCCCGGCGTGGCCGAGGCCGCCGGCATCATCGTCAGCGGCGACATCACCACCCACGGCGGCGTGGACGCCGCGCGGCGCGTGCTGGACGTGGTCCGGCGGGCGAACCCCGTGGTCCTGGCCCAGATCGGCAACATGGACCACGCGCAGGTGACCGGCTGGCTGGAGGACGAGGGCCTGAACATCCACGCCCGGGCCCGGGAACTGGCGCCCGGCGTGGGCATCGTCGGCGTGGGCTGCTCCTCGCCGACGCCCTTCGGCACGCCCTCGGAGCTGCCCGACGGGCGCCTGGGCGAGCTGCTGGACCAGGCCATGGCCGAGGCCAAGGGCTGGCCCGCGCTGCTGCTGGTGGCCCACGACCCGCCCCACGGCACCAGGATCGACCTGGTGGGCGGGCGGCACGTGGGCAGCCTGGCCGTGCGGGCCTTCGTGGAGCGCGTGCAGCCGGACGTCTGCCTCTCCGGGCACATCCACGAGTCCCGCGCCATGGACGCCGTGGGCCGCACGGCCGTGGTCAATCCCGGGATGCTGGCCCAGGGCGGATACGCCTGCATCGGCCTGTCCGGGGGCGCGCTCTCGGTCTCCCTGCACACCCTTTGAGGCGGCCCCCGGGGCCGAGCTGACGACAACGCGGGCGGGGCGACGCTCCCCGACCCGGCAAACCTCCGCGCGGGGGCGCATGAAACTCTATTCTTGGAACGTCAACGGCTTCCGGGCCGTGCTGCAGAAAGGATTCTGGGACTGGTTCGACGCGGCGGACGCCGACTTCGTGGGCCTGCAGGAGATCAAGGCCGAGCCCGACCAGCTGGACGAGGCCGACCGGGGCCGCGCGGGCTACGAGGCGGTCTGGAACCCGTGCCGCAAGCGCAAGGGCTACTCCGGCACGGCCGCCCTGTACCGCACGGCGCCCGAGCGCATCCGCTTCGGCCTGCCCGACGAGCGCTACAACGGCGAGGGCCGCTGCGTGCACTTCGAGTACCCGTCCTTCCACCTCTTCGCCATCTACTTCCCCAACGGCCAGAAGGACGACGAGCGCCTGGCCTTCAAGCTCGGCTACTACGACTGCTTCCTGGACTACTGCGAAGAGCTGCGCCGCACCAAGCCCATCGTGGCCTGCGGCGACTTCAACACCGCGCACCAGGAGATCGACCTCAAGAACCCCAAGGCCAACGAGAAGACCTCCGGCTTTCTGCCCATCGAGCGCGAGTGGATGGACAAGTACGTGGCCCACGGCTACGTGGACACCTTCCGGATGTTCGAGCCCGGGCCGGACCATTATTCGTGGTGGACGTACCGCTACGGCGCCCGCGCCCGCAACGCGGGGTGGCGCATCGACTACTTCTTCGTCAGCGAGGAACTGCGGGACAAGGTCAAGCGGGCCTGGATCGAACCCCAGGTCATGGGCTCGGACCATTGCCCCGTGGGTCTGGAGCTGGACCTGGAGGGCTGAGCCATGGACGGAGTGAACGCCCTGCGCCAGGAGATCGTGGAGACCTCGGCGCAGGTCCTGGGACTGGCCAAATGGAAGCTGGTGGTGGCGGCGGCCATCGGCGCCGTGGCCCTGGGCCTGAACGGCGCGGCCCAGCCCGCGCCCGTCCGGCTGCTGGAGCCGTTCTACCTGCTGTGCCTGGTCCCGCTGGTCTGCCTGTATTGCGACATGCTGCTGCTCAACGGCCTGATCCGCATCAAGGCCATCGGCCTGTTCCTGGCCGCCGAGAAGCCGGAAATGCTGGTGGTGCAGTACGAGCGCCGCCTGCGCGCGCTGTGCGACGAGCACCGCGGCGGCAGGAACGTCTTCGAGCTGGAACGCTGGGCCGTGCAGGGCGCGACGCTGGTGCTGTCCGCCGTGGTCGCGCTGTGCGCCCTGGCGGACAACGGCAGCTGGTGGTTCATGGTCTTCGGCCTGGGCGGGATGGTCGGCGACCTGCTGCTGCACCGCCGCTACAGGGCCAATATCGACGATCTGCGCGAGCAGATGGCCGGGTAGAACGAGAGTGGAGAAGTGCTTATGAGCGACGCGACCGGGGCTCCCGACCTGCTTTTCGTCTACGGCACGCTGATGCGCGACTACGGGGGCGAGTGGTCCGCCCGGCTGGCGGACATGGGCGAGCGCCTGGGGCGCGGCACGGTGCCCGGGCGGCTGTACATGGTCAGTTGGTACCCGGGGCTGACGGAGCCGGACGCCGACGGGCAGCGCGTGAGCGGCGAGGTCTGGCGCCTGTCCGACCCCGAGACCGCCTGGCCGGACCTGGACGAATACGAGGGGCTGATCCCCGGGGCGCCGGACGTCTCGCGCTACCGCCGCCAGGCCGTGGAGGTGACCATGGACGACGGCGCGGCCCTCACCAGCCAAGCCTATTACCTCAACTACCCCGTGGACGACCTGGAACGGATCGAGTCCGGCGACTTCCGCGACGTGCCCCGCCTCGGGCGCGGCTGAGTCCTCCCGCCCCGCCTTCCGCTCCCCGTCCGCCGCGCCCGGTTTCCATGGCCTTCGCCGCCGGGCGCTGCGGGCCGTTCATCCTTCGCCGGGATTTGTTCCCGCCGGACGGTCCTTCGGCGCCGCATAGGATGGTGCCTAACAATTGACAATCTTTCCTCATGGGTACAAAACTGTTGCAATCGTGCGCCAGGGTTCCCCCTTCCCCCCATGAAGGCCTGGCGTCCGTTTCTCGCCCCGGGCCGTCGCCCGCGAAAGCGTGGCGTCTTCCCCCGGGTCTGGCTGGTTGGCTGGTGCACCGTTCCCACCCCCTTTTCCTTCGGAGGAAGACATGGCGGTAGTCGATTCTACCCTGCACGTCCCCAAACCGTCGCAGGCATCTGCCTACATGGACTGGTTGCAGATGCTGACGGGCGCGGGGCTCGTCCTGTTCATGTGGAGCCACATGATCCTCGTTTCCAGCGTGATTCTCGGCCCGGGTGTGATGAATACCCTGGCCGAATTTTTTGAGGCCACCTACATGGCCCAGGTGGGCGGACCGCTCATCGGGCTGACCTTCCTGCTGCATTTCTTCCTCGCGGCGCGCAAGGTGCCCTTCCGCCTGGACGAGCAGAAGACCATCTGGGCCCACGCCAAGACCCTCAAGCACACCGACACCTGGCTGTGGCTGGTCCAGGCGGGCAGCGCCATGATCATCCTGATCATGGGCGGGATCCACATGTGGGTCGTGCTCACGGACCTGCCCATCTCCGCCGCCAAGAGCGCGGCGCGCGTGGCCGACGGCTGGTGGCTGCTGTTCTACCTGATCCTGTTGCCCCTGGTGGAACTCCACGTGGGCATCGGCTTCTACCGCATCGGAGTGAAGTGGGGATTCATCAAGCGTTCCGGGCGCAAGAAGATGAAGCGGTTCGAGAACATCCTCACCGTCATCTTCGTGTGCATCGGCCTGTTGACCCTGATCCGGTTCCTGTTGTTGGCCTCTTAAGACAAGGATGACACCATGCAGACTTTCGTGACAGACGTACTGTGCGTTGGCGCGGGGCTGGCGGGAGAGCGCGTGGCCATCGAGGCCGCAAGCGCCGGATTCGACGCCATCTGCCTGTCCATCGTCCCGGCCCGCCGCTCGCATTCCTCGGCGGCCCAGGGCGGGATGCAGGCGGCCCTGGGCAACAGCGTCATGGGCGAGGGCGACAGCCCCGACGTCCATTTCGCGGACACCGTCAAAGGCTCCGACTGGGGCTGCGACCAGGAAGTGGCGCGCATCTTCTGCGACAACGCGCCCATCGCCATGCGCCAGATGGCGCACTGGGGCGTGCCCTGGAACCGCGTCGTCGCCGGGAAGGGCTTCTACTACAAGGGCGGCGAGCGGTTCGAGAAGGAGGAGAAGAAGGAGAAGGAGGGCCTGATCACGGCCCGGGCCTTCGGCGGCACCGCCAAGTGGCGCACCTGCTACACCTCCGACGGCACCGGCCACACCGTGCTCTACACCATGGACAACCGCGCGGCCCAGCTGGGCGTCAAGGTCCACGACAAGACCGAGATGATCAGCCTGATCCACGACGGCTCCAAGGTCATGGGCGCCGTGGTCCGCTGCCTGAAGACCGGCGCGCTGCGCACCTACCTGGCCAAGGCCGTGGTCATCGCGGCGGGCGGCTTCGGGCGCATCTACCGCGAGTCCACCAACGCCGTGATCTGCGACGGCGGCGCGCACGCGGCCGTGCTGGACACCGGCGTCGTGCCCCTGGGCAACATGGAGGCCATCCAGTTCCACCCCACGGGCATCGTGCCGACCTACATCCTGGTGACCGAGGGCTGCCGGGGCGACGGCGGAACGCTGCTGGACGTGAACGAAGAGCGCTTCATGCACGTCTACGAGCCGGAAAAGGCCGAGCTGGCCTCGCGCGACGTGGTCTCGCGCTGGATGATGCACCACATCCGCGAGGGCAAGGGCGTCGACAGCCCCTACGGCAAGCACCTCTGGCTGGACATCCGGCACCTGGGCGAGGAGCACATCCGCGTCAAGCTGCGCGAGGTGGACGAGATCTGCCAGAACTTCCTGGGCGTGGACCCGGTGCACAGCCTGATCCCGGTCAAGCCCGTGCAGCACTACTCCATGGGCGGCGTGCGCACCAACAAGGACGGCGCGGCCTACGGCCTGAAGGGCCTGTTCAGCGCCGGAGAGGCCGCCTGCTGGGACATGCACGGCTTCAACCGCCTGGGCGGCAACTCCCTGGCCGAGACCGTGGTCGCGGGCGGC
>CAYUIN010000091.1:0-7955 GCA_964444695.1 uncultured Desulfocurvus sp. | reverse complement strand
CCGGCGCCTGGACGCGCCGGTGAAGCTGGTCAACGACGTGATGCACATGCTGGCGACGGCGGGGATCGTGGTCAAGATCGAGGCCCGCGAGTCCGAGGACGCCTACGCCATGGCCCGGCCGCCCGAGTCCGTGCGCATGGTGGACGTCATCGTGGCCCTGTCGCGCTTCAAGGAGGGCGGCGGCGCGGACGCCATGGAAGGCAGGCTGGACTTCCTGGACCCGGTGTTCGGCGGGATCATCGACGCCGCCCGGGGCAGCGGGGACAACCTGACCCTGGCCGAGTTCGCCGAGCGCTGCGCCGGGCACGAGGCCTGCCGCCTGGACGACGCCCCCCGGGAGGCGGCCGGTGCCTGAGCACGACCACAGCTTCTTCCGCAACGTGGACTGCGCCTATTTCCCCTGTCACAAGGGGCTGGACGCCGCCGAGTTCAACTGCCTGTTCTGCTTCTGCCCGCTGTACTGGCTGGACGACTGCGGCGGCAACCCGGCCCTGCGCGACGGGCTCAAGGACTGCACGGGCTGCACCGTGCCCCACGGCCCCGGCGGCTACGACCGGGTCCTGGCCCGGCTGCGGCGCGAGTTCGCCCTGCGCGCCGAGGCCCGCTGCAAGGCCCCGCCCCGGGAGGCGGGCGACGGCGACGACGAGAAAGGCGACGAGGACTAGGACCACGAACACACGCACCAAGCGGGGCCCCGCGCCCCGTCCGGAGGAGATATGAGCGAACAGGAAACCCCGCGCGAGGAAAAAGGCAAACCCGGCGGCAAGGCGCTGCTGGCGCTGCTGGTCGTGGCCGCTGCCGCGGCCGCCTTCTATTTCTACACCGCCGAAAAGCCCCAAGAGCAGCCCGCGCCCGTGGCCGAGCAGGCCCAGCCCGAGCGCCGCGCCCCCGAGCTGCCCGCCTTCGCGCCCAGGCCGGAGGCCGAGGCCGACAACGCCACGGCCCAGCCGCCCGCCGCGCCCCAGGCCGAGGCCACGCCCTCGGTGAGCATGCGCGCCGCCGAGCCGCAGACGGACCGCGTCATGACCCCGGACTTCATCGCCGACCTGGCCGAGTACCTCGCCGCCGGGTACCACCCCGCCGGGACCGTGGACAATCCCTCCCAGGCGCCCATGTCCACCGTGACCTTCAAGAAGCTGAACATGCGCTACGGCGTGGACCTGTACGGCCTGGACGTGGCGGGCATGGACCCGGCCGTGGGCCGCAAGCAGGCCCTGGACCACCTGATGTCGCCCATCGTCCTGCGCCTGGCGTACGGCCTGTACGGCGAGCGGCTGGTGCAGGCCCTGACGGACGCCGGGCTGCGCCAGACCCGCGCCTTCAACGGCGGCGAGCGCGCCCTGAGCCAGGCCGAGGTGGGCCGGATGCTGGCGCTCTACGCGGCCCTGACCCGCGACGTGGGCCGGACCTTCGAGATCTTCGCCAGCCGCCGCGAGCTGGTGACGCTCATGAACCGCTACTTCCAGGCCGTGCGCGGCGTGAACCAGGCCTACGCCGACTACGCCGACCGCGAGGCCGCCGGGGCCCCGGACAAGGAACTGGACGCCATCTCCGTGGACATCAAGAAGGCCATCACCTACCGCGAATCCCTGCGCCGGGAGCTGCTGCGCGGGGCCATGCCCGCCAAGGGCTCGCACCTCACGGAAGGCGACGTGCTGGACATCGCCTCCTGGGTCTCGCGCCGCCTGACCGCGGACCCCGACGCCATCAACGCCGTGGGCGCGCTGGCGATCATCTCCCGCGAGCTGGCTCAGGCCCTGGACCAGGCCGCCAAGGGCTGAGCCCAAGGGGGCGCAGGACAACGAAAAAAGGCCGCCGGGCGAACCCGGCGGCCTTTTTTCGCGCCCCGCGCGCCCGGCTCAGGCCAGGGGCAGCGTCACGGACAGCGAGGCCTTCTCGCAGATGTGGGCCATGTCGCGGGTGGTCACGATGCGGCACCAGATCTCCACCAGCCGCTTGTCCCACTGGATGCCCGCGCCGCGCCGCAGGATCTCGGCGGCCTCGTGCGGGGTGCGGGCGCCCTGGTAGGCCCGCTCGGAGGTCATGGCCTCGTAGCCGTCCACCACGCTCACCAGCCGCGCCAGGAAGGGGATGGCGTCCCCGGCCAGGCCGTCGGGGTAGCCCTGGCCGTTGACCCACTCGTGGTGGTGATAGACCAGCGGCAGGACGCCCTGGAGCGTGCGCAGGTCGGCCAGGATGTCCCGGCCCAGCACGGGGTGCTGCTTCATGATCTCGTATTCGGCGTCCGTGAGCGGGCCGGGCTTGTTCAGGATCTTGTCGGGGATGCCGATCTTGCCCACGTCGTGCAGCACGCCCGCGAAGGACAAAAGCTCCAGGTCCGCCGGGCCCAGGCCCACCTCGCGCCCGAGCAGCGCCGCGTAGGCGCCCACGCGCTGGCTGTGGCCCTTGGTGTAGACGTCCTTGGCCTCCACCGAGCGCACGTGGGAGGTGATGATCTCCAGGTTCATGTCCTGCAGGCGGCACTGCACGGCCACGCTGTCCAGCGCCGCCGCCGCGTGCGCCGCGAACACCGAAAGCAGTTGCAGCCCGGGCATGGAATAGGCGCCCGCCCCGGCCTCGCGCAGCACCAGGGCCATGCCCATCACCCGCCGCCCGTCCACGATGGGCGCGAACATGGCCGAGACGGTCAGCTTCTGCGCGCCGTGGCGCACGGACAGCGATTCCAGCAGCTTGGGGCTGCCCTTGTCCATCAGCCTGTGGGCCACGGCCTCGAACCATTCCTTGGCGCGCAGGTTGTCCCGCAGCAGCGGGCCCCAGGTCACGTCGTTGCCGACGTCGGGCCGGGCGCCCTCGCTGAAGAACAGGGCCATGGCCTCGGGCTTGAAGGTTTCGCGCAGCTGGACCAGGAATTCCTTGACCACGGCGCGCACGTCGCGCTGGCGCCTGAGCGCCTGGCCCAGGTCCAGGATGCGGTCCAGCCCGCCCTCGGACACGCGGGACGAGGGCCTGCTCCCGGCGCGCAGGCCGCGTTCTTCCAAAACTTTGCTGATCTTCGCCAGGAATTGGCGCAGTTCGAAGGGCTTGAGCAGATAGTCGGCGGCGCCGAGCTGGATGCATTCCACCGCGCTTTCCACGGTGCCGTAGCCGGTGAGGAAGACCACGTCCACGTCCAGGCCCCGGTCGCGGATCTCTTCCAGCAGCTCGCGCCCGCCCAGGCGGGGCATGCGCAGGTCCGTGACCACCAGGTCCACGTGCTCGCGGCTCAGGATGTCGAGCGCCTGCAACCCGTCCCCCGCCGTGAGCACGGCGCAGCCGAGGGCCGAGATGGCTTCGCGGTTGACCTCCAACAGCTCGGCCTCGTCGTCGACGAGCAGGATGGTTTTGTCGTGCATCGGTGGCCTGTCGGTCCTCGTCCCCCGGGTTCCGTGCGGCACGGGAGCCAGGACCGGGTCCGGACCTGCCCGCGCAGCGTGCGCCAGCGGGACTGTAATGCACTTGTACCCCGCTTGTCCAGGCGCGCCATGCTTCACCAGTGATACCGGAGGTTTTTCCCGGGCTGCGGCTTTGCCTTTTTCACCGATCCGGCGTACAACCTCCAGGCGGCCACAGCCCGCCCCACGCCAACGACGCAAAGGAAGGCGCGATGCACAAGGAGCAGGCAGCCGCCGGGCCCGGGCCCGGCGCCAAAGACATCGTCCGGCATATCGAGCAACTGCCCGCGCCGCCCGCCGTGGCCGCGCGCATCCTGTCCCGCGTGGCCGACGAGGGCGCGGACTTCGACGACATCGCCAGGCTCATCGAGTCCGACGCCGCCCTGTCCCTGAAGGTCCTCAAGATGGCCAACTCCCTGGCCTACGGCTACCGGGGCCGCATCGAGTCCATCGAACAGGCCACGCGCACCCTGGGTTTCGAGACCCTGCGCAACTCCCTGCTTTCCGTCATCATCCGCGATTCCCTGTTCCAGGACCCCGCCTCCGGCGACCCGCAGCTCACGCACCTCTGGAAGCACTCCCTGGCCTGCGGCGTGGCCGCCCAGCTGCTGGCCGAGGCCGCCCAGCCCAGCCTGAAGGCCACGGCCTTCGCCGCCGGGCTGATCCACGACTGCGGGCAGATGGTCCTGCTGGCCGCCATGCCCGGACAGTACGAGGACATCCTGCGCCGCTGCCGCGAGGGCGAGGCCCCGCTGCTGGACCTGGAATCCGAGACCCTGGCCATGGAGCACACCCAGGTGGGCAAATGGCTGCTCTCCGGCTGGGACATGCCCGCCAGCCTGGTGGACGCCGCCTGGCTGCACCACCAGCCCCTGGACACCCTGGCCGAGCTGGGCGAAGGCGCCCGCCTGCCCGCCCTGATCGCCCTGGCCGACATCCTGGCCCACGAGGTGATGTGCGACGGCCCCGCCTCCGGCGAGACGGACCGCGCGGCCCTGGCCGAATACCTGGGCCTGTCCGCCGCCGTGCTGGAAACCGCGGCCGCGCGCATCGGCGAGGGCTACGCCGCCCGCGCCGCCGCCTTCGACCTGGACGACGACGCCGCGACCTTCTATTTCGAGGCCCTGCAACGGGCCAACTCCCGCCTGGCGACCATCAACACCGACCTGGACGACCGCCGCCGCCGCCTGCGCCGCGCCAACCGCGTGCTGGAGGCCGTGAGCGCCGCCGGGCCGCTGCTCTCCGCCGCGCCGGACCACCAGACCGTGCTCGAGATCCTGGCCGAGACCTTCTCCACCCGGCTCATGGCCCCGCGCGGCTTCGCCTACCACGCCGACGCCGGACGCAGCCTCATCGAGGGCCTGGCCTGGGGCCCGGACGGGCGCCGCGCCTTCCGCTGCTCCCTGGACCAGGACCTGGCCCCGGTGTTCGGCGAGGCGGGCGACGCCCCGCCCACGGCCCTGCAACCCGTGCTGGCCGGATACCTGACCCGCATCCCCGCCGAGCCGCCGGACGAGGCCGCGCGCATGCTCGCCGCCCCGCCCTGGCTGACCCTGCCCCTGCTGGCGGAGGACGGCTTCCTGGGCGAGGTGGGCTTCGCCCCAGAAGGCGCGGGCGCCATGCGCCTGCCCGCCGAGGAGCGCGCCGGGTTCCTGCAACTGGCCGAATTCGCCAGCGCGGCCCTGAACCGCCTGGAACTGCACGACCGCCTGGAAGAACGCGCCGAACGCCTGGCCTCGGCCCTGCGCAAGATCCGGCGCATGAACCACAAGCTCCTGCAGACCGAGCGCCTGGCCGCCGTGGGCCAGCTCGCCGCCGGGGCCGCCCACGAGATCAACAACCCCCTGGCCATCATCTACGCCCGGGCCCAGCTGCTGGAAATGCGCGCCCAGGACGAGAAGACCCGGGGCGACTTCCGCCAGATGATGGCCCAGATCGAGCGCATCACCTCGATCCTCAACAACCTCATGGATTTCGCCCGCCCGGCCCCGCCGCGCATGGACCCCGTGTCCCTCAACGCCGTGGTGGACCGCACCCTGGCCCTGGTGCGCAGCGGCCTGGAAGACCAGGACGTGGCCATCGACGCCGTGCTGGACCCGACGCTGCCCTCGGTGGTCGGCGACGGCAACCAGCTCGAACAGGTGGTCCTGAACCTGCTGATCAACGCCGAACACGCCGTGGCCGACAGGCCCGCCCCCGCCGAGCCCGGACGGATCACCGTGACCACCGAGCAGCGCGGCCAGCACGCCGTGCTCCTGGTCACGGACAACGGTGTGGGCATCCCCGCAGAAAACCTGAACAAGATCTTCGACCCCTTCTTCACCACCAAGGAGCAGGGACGCGGCACAGGCCTCGGCCTGTCCACGTCCTACGGCATCGTGCAGAGCCACGGCGGCGACATCCGCTTCCGCTCCGTGCCCGGACAGGGCACGGAGGTCAGCGTGCTGCTGCCCTGGCAGGGCCCGTCCCCGGCGCGGACCCAGGCCCGCGCCCAGGCCGCCGCGCCCGCCCCGCGCAAGACCATCCTCGTGGTGGACGACGAAAAACATATCCGCGACATCCTGCGCGAATCCCTGGAAGCCAGGGGCTACGCCGTGGAGACCGCCAGCGACGGCCAGCAGGGCCTGGAATTGCTGGAAAAGTCCCGCTACCGCCTGCTGCTGCTGGACATCCGCATGCCCTCGCGCGACGGGCTGTCCCTGCTCTCCCAGGCCAAGGAGCGCATCGGCGACATGCCCGTCATCGTGCTCACGGGCATGGCCGGGCCCGAAGAGATCGACAAGGCCCTGTCCCTGGGCGTATTCAAATGCGTGCGCAAGCCGTTCCAGATCGATGCCCTGCTGGAAGACATCGCCGCCGCCCTGGGCGACGGCGACGCCGGAGGTCACGCCCCATGAGAATCGTCCCCCTGAGCCCCGACCAGTCGCCGACCCGCGTGGTCTCCGTGGCCAGCGGCAAGGGCGGCGTGGGCAAGACCAGCACCGCCGTGGGCCTGGCCTTCGCCCTGGCCCGGCGCGGCAACCGCGTCTGCATCCTGGACGCCGACCTCGGCCTGGCCAACGTGGACATCCTGCTCGGCGCCAGCCCCGCCAAGACCCTGGAAGACGTGCTCTTCGAAGACGCGCCCATGGCCGAGGCCATCCTCAACGTCGGCCCCGGCGTGGACCTCGTGGCGGGCTCCTCCGGCGTGCCCCGCCTGGCGGAACTGACCCGCACCGCCCGCCGCAGGCTCACCGAACAATTCGCCGAACTCGACGACTACGACTACCTCATCGTCGACAACTCCCCGGGCATCAGCGGGCAGATCGTCTCGCTCTGCCTGTCCTCGCGCGACCTGATCGTCGTGGCCACGCCCGACGCCACTGCCATCACCGACGCCTACGCCCTGATCAAGGTCCTGTCCCGCTCGGGGCTGTGGTGGAGCCCGTTCATCTGCGTCAACCGCGCCCGCAGCACACAACAGGCCCGGCTGATCTTCGAAAAGATCCGCGCCACGGCGGGCAAGCACCTCGGCCTGGACTGCCGCTACCTCGGCTGCCTGCTGGAAGACGAGGCCGTGTCCATGGCCGCCGCCCTGCAAAAGCCCGTGCTCGAAGCCGCGCCCCGCTCCCAGGCCGCCCGCGACCTGGAGACCCTGGCCCTGGCCCTGGACGAGGCCGACTCCCAGGGACGCCGCCGCGACGTGAGCCCCCAGCGCTTCCTGGACGGCTCCATCATGCGCATCAAACAGGAGCGCAACGCCCTGGCGGGCATCGCCCGCACCGCCCAGCGCTTCCACCAGGAACTCGCCCGCGACGCCGAACCCCCGGCCCCGCCCGCGCCCCAGGACCCGCAAGCCCTGCTGCGCGGCCTGACCCGCCTCGGACGCGGCCTGGACAAGCTCGAACTGAGCCAAGACCCGCAGGACCGCAACCGGCTGCTCTGCGCCATGCGCGCCGAACTCACCGCCATGCGCTGCGCCCTGTCCTGCCCCCCCGAGCCGCCGCGTGAGCCGCGCAGGCCCGCCCCCGTGCCCGCCAGCGCGCCGCCCAGGCCCCGCCTGCACGCCCGGCCCGAAACGCTCCCGCCCACAGGCCGCGAAACACTGCCCGGCATGCAGGCCGCACTGGCCGCGCTGGCCGAAGTCGCCGACACCGCGCCCGCCAAGACACCAGCCCAGCCCGCCAAGGCCCTGCTCGTCTGCCCGCCCTCGCCCATGCGCGACGTGCTCTGCGAAGTCATCTCCGAGGCGGGACTCACGCCCGAACCCGTCCACCCGCGCGCCCTCAACGGCGGCGACCACTTCGCGGGCTACCGCCTCGGCCTCGTCTGCTGGGACGCCCCGGCCCCGGACCTCGAACGCATCGTGGCCCGCGCCGGAAAGACCCCCGTGCTCATGCTCCGGGGCTTCCGCCGCAAACCCGAACACGAGCCCAAACTCGACGGACTGCCCGTCACCGTCCTCTACAAACCCTTCCAGGTAAAAACCCTCTTCGGCGCCATCCGCCGCGCCGCCCGCGCCTAGCGCGGGCGCGCGGGGCGGCGGACGGGCAGGTGAAGAGGGGGGCTTGGGGCGGTCGCGCC
>CAYUIN010000090.1:0-7970 GCA_964444695.1 uncultured Desulfocurvus sp. | reverse complement strand
GACAACGGGTCCTTGCGCTGCTTGTTATGCTTATCAAAGCATAACATCACCTCACGCGGCCGGGCGAGCGGCGCCCGCCGTACAACAACGGAGGAGCCTATGAACATTTCAAGGCGAGGATTCCTGAAAGCCACGGGGGTCGGGGCCATCGGCCTGTCCCTGGGCCAGCTCGGGTTCGATCTGTCGCCCGTGACGGCGTACGCCTACGGGATGAAGATCGACGGAGCCAAGGAGGTCCTGTCCATCTGCCCGTTCTGCGCGTGCTGCTGCAACGTGCTGATGCACGTCAAGGACGGGACCGTGGTCAACGTGGAAGGCGACCCGGACTACCCGGTGAGCGAAGGCGCGCTGTGCGCCAAGGGCGCGGCCCTTTTGAGCATGCACATCGGCAAGCACCGCGTCGAGAAGCCCCTGTACCGCGCGCCCTACTCCACCGAGTGGGTCGAGAAGGACTGGGACTGGACGCTGGCGCGCATCGCCCGCAAGGTCAAGGACACCCGCGACGCGGACTTCAAGTTCAAGAACGAAAAAGGTCAGACCATCAACCGCGTGGATTCCATCTTCCAGCTGGGCACCTCCCAGATGGACAACGAGGAGTGCACCGTCTCCCATCAGATGCTGAGAGCCCTGGGCGTCGTCCATATGGACCACCAGGCCCGTATCTGACACAGCGCCACTGTTGCGGCTCTGGCAGAGTCGTTCGGACGCGGCGCGATGACCAACCACTGGACCGACATAGCCAACGCGGACGCGGTGCTCATCATGGGCTCCAACGCCGCCGAGCATCACCCCATTTCCTTCAAATGGGTGCTGCGCGCCAAGGACAAGGGCGCCAAGGTCATGCATGTCGATCCCAAATTCTCCCGAACCTCGGCGCGCTCGGACTTCCACGTCCCCCTGCGCTCCGGCACCGACATCGCCTTCCTGGGCGGTCTGGTGAAGTACATCCTGGACAACGAGAAGTACTTCCACGACTACGTCGTCGAGTACACCAACGCGGCCTTCGTGGTGAACAAGGACTTCGGCTTCTCCAACGGCCTGTTCGCGGGCTGGGACAAGGGCAAGAAGAAGTACGACAAGTCCAAGTGGGCCTTCGAGAAGGACGAGAACGGCGTTCCGGTTCGCGACAAGACGCTCAAGAACAAGCGGTGCGTGCTGAACCTGATGCGTGAGCACTACTCGCGCTACAATCTGGACCGCGTGTCCAGCACCACCGGCGTCTCCAAGCAGAACCTGATGCGCGTGTACGAGACCTACGCGGCCACCGGTACGCCGGACAAGGCCGGGACGATCATGTACGCCCTGGGCTGGACGCAGCACACCGTCGGCGTGCAGAACATCCGCCTGTCCGCCATCACCCAGCTGCTGCTGGGCAACATCGGCGTGGCCGGCGGCGGCATCAACGCCCTGCGCGGCGAGCCCAACGTCCAGGGTTCCACGGACCACTGCATCCTGTACCACATCCTGCCCGGCTACCTCCCGGTGCCGCGCGCCAAGTGGACCTCCCTGGAAGAGTACAACAAGGCCAACACCCCCAAGTCCAACGACCCGCAAAGCGCCAACTGGTGGCAGCACAAGCCCAAGTACGTGGCCAGCCTGCTCAAGGGCTGGTACGGCGACAACGCCACGCCCGAGAACGGCTTCGGCTACGACTGGCTGCCGCGCTGCGACGACGACGGCGACTACTCGTACATCTTCCTGTTCGACAGGATGTACAAGGGCCAGGTCAGGGGCGGCTTCGTGTTCGGCACCAACCCGGCCCAGAGCGCGCCCAACACCAACAAGGTGCGCCGCGCCATGGACAACCTGGACTGGCTGGTGGTGGGTGAGCTGCACCACACCGAGACCTCCGACTTCTGGCACCGTCCGGGAGCCGACCCGACGCAGATCGGCACCGAGGTCTTCCTGCTTCCCTCCGCCCAGCGCGGCGAGAAGGAAGGATCCATCACCAACTCCGGCCGCTGGATGATGTGGCACTACATGGCCCAGAAGCCCGTGGGGCAATCCAAGCCCATGGGCGGGATGGTCGTGGACATCATGAACGCCGTGCGCAAGCTGTACCGCAGCGAGGACGGCGTGTTCCCCGAGCCCATCACCAAGCTGGACTGGCCCGTGGACTACAACCCCGACTGGCTGGCCAGGCGCAACAACGGCTGGTTCACCCGCGACGTGGAGATCGGCGGCACGCAGTACAAGAAGGGACAGCAGGTGCCGAACTTCACCAAGCTGATGGACGACGGCTCCACCGCCAGCACCAACTGGTTGCAGTGCGGCTCCTACCCCGACAGCGGGAACCTGGCCAAGCGCCGCGACCACACCCAGACCCCCATGCAGGCCAACATCGGGTTGTTCCCGAACTTCTCGTGGGCCTGGCCGGTCAACCGCCGCGTGCTGTACAACCGCGCGTCCGTGGACCTGAACGGCAAGCCGTGGAACCCCGCCAAGGCGGTCATCGCCTGGGAGGACGGCAAGTGGGTGGGCGACGTGCCCGACGGCGGCTGGCCGCCGCTGGCCACCGGCAAGGGCCGCTACCCGTTCATCATGCACACCGAGGGCCACGCCCAGCTGTTCGGCCCGGGACGCCCCGACGGCCCGCTGCCCGAGCACTACGAGCCCGCCGAGACGCCGCTGAGGAAGAACCCCTTCTCCGGCCAGATGAACAACCCGTGCATGAAGCAGGCCTTCTCGGACGCGGACGTCCTGGCCAAGAACGGCGACCCGCGCTTCCCCATCGTGCTCACCACCTACTGCCTCACCGAGCACTGGTGCGGCGGCGGCGAGACCCGCAACACCCCGGTGCTGCTGGAAGCCGAGCCGCAGCAGTACGTGGAGATGTCCCACGAGCTGGCCAAGGAAAAGGGAATCAAGAACGGCGACGTGGTGATCGTGGAAAGCGCGCGCGGCCGCGTGGAGGCCGTGGCCATGGTCACGGTCCGCATGCGCCCGCTGCGCGTGGAAGGCAAGACCATCCACGAGATCGGCATGCCGTTCTGCTTCGGCTGGATGACTCCCAAGTGCGGCGACGCGGTGAACAGGCTCACGCCTTCGGTCGGCGATCCGAACACGACGATCCCCGAGTACAAGGCGTCCCTGGTCAACCTCCGCAAGGCCGACAAGGTGACGGAGCTGTAACCAACCGCCGGGACCGCCCGGCGCAGCATCAAGGAGTCTGACATGCCCAAGGCATTCCTCATAGACACGACGCGCTGCACGGCGTGCCGCGGTTGCCAGGTCGCCTGCAAGGAATGGCACGGCCTCCCGGCCCTGGCCACCAAGCAGACGGGCTCGCACCAGAACCCGCCGGACCTCAACCCGTTCAACTACAAACTGGTCCGGTTTTCCGAACACCTCATCGACGGCACGGTCCGCTGGTACTTCTTCCCGGACCAATGCCGCCACTGCCTCCAGCCGCCCTGCCTGCTGACCGCCATGGACTACGTCGAAGGCGCCATCGTGCAGGACCCGGACACCGGCGCGGTGATCTACACGGATCAGACCAGGTACCTCTCCAAGGACGAGTTCCAGGAGGTGCGCGAGGCCTGCCCGTACGACATCCCCCGTCGCGACACGGGCACCGGCCTGGTGACCAAATGCGACATGTGCATCGACCGCGTGAAGAACGACATGCTGCCGATGTGCGTGAAGACCTGCGCCATGGGAGCCATGAGCTTCGGCGAGCGCGACGAGATCATGGCCCAGGCCGAAAAACGCCTGGCCGTGGTCAAGAAGGAGTTCCCCAACGCGTCCCTGGCCGACCCGGGCGACGTGGCGGTGATCTACCTGCTGGCCGACGAGCCCGCGCGGCTGCATGAGTACGCCGTGGCCCAGGCCATGCCCGCCATGACGCGCAAACAGCTGCTGGCCCGCCTCACCCGGCCCCTGACCAAGGGCACCCGGGCGTAGCGAGACACCTCCACCTGCAACCGGCGGCGGGGGCCATCCCCCAACGACTCCCTGCCCCCGCCGCCCAACATATAAAGAGACGCCAGATGCCACGCACAAAGGAAATGGAGCGCCTGCACACCTGGGCCACCCGGCTGCGCGAGCACAACGCCTCGCTGACCGGGCTGCTGGAAGCCTTCGAGCCCCTGTTCATCGAGATGCTGCGGGTCCAGATGGCCCTGGCGGCGACGGGCGTGCCCGAGGCGCAGCCCGATATGGACAAGCTCTCGCGGGGTATCCCGCAGTTCGTGGACGCGGACCTCGGCGGCTACGCCCAGGGTTTTTTGGCCTCGGCGCGCAAGATGCTGCCGGTGATGGCCCAGTCCTTCCCCGGCGTGTCCGAGGAGCTGCGCAAGGTGATGTACGGCCTGGAATCGGACGCCATGGACCCCAGGCCGCTGATGGAGGCCGTGATCCGGGGCGACGAGGCGCATCTGGCGGGCGCGGCCAAGGCCCTGGGCGTCGGCCCGGCCTGCCTGCACCTGGCGGCCACCCTGACCCTGCGGCCCGTGCTGCGGACCGTGGGCCGGGAAGTGGAGGCCGCCGCCGGCCTGGGCACCTGGGGCAAGGGGTACTGCCCCGTGTGCGGCGCCCTGCCCGCCCTGGCCATCCTGCGCCGCTCCGGCGAGGACGGCGCCTACCTCAAGAGCCACGGCGGGCAGCGCTGGCTGCACTGCTCGCGCTGCGCCTCCAGCTGGCGCTTCAAGCGCCACGCCTGCCCGCACTGCGGCAACGAGGAGCACGACAGCCTGGAATACTTCCAGGCCCAGGGCGGCGCCAACGAACGCGCGGACCTCTGCCGCGAGTGCGGGCGCTACCTGGTGACCTACGACGCCTCGGGCGCCCTGGAGGAACCGACGCCGGACATGGCGGCCCTGGGCCTGTTGCCCATGGACATCGTCATGCAGCGCGACGGGTACTCCCCGGTGGCCGAGACGGCCTGGAACAAGGTGGACCTGTAACTTCCAGACGGGGCGACGGCGCCCCCCGAGAGACGCCATGAAAACGATCCTTGCCGCGGCCCTCGCGGCGCTGCTGCTGGCGGGGTGCGCCTCGCTCGGCGCGTCCGGCGGGGCAGACGAACAGGCCCTGCTCATCGAGTGCAGGGCCAAGGCCGACGCGCAGTACAAGGCCCGCTACACCTCCAAATGGGAGGCTGCGGTGCAGGCCTGCATGAAGAAAAAAACGGCGCCCTGAGGCGCCTTGTCCGTGCCGGGTCCTGGCCGCGCCTAGAGCGCGCCCAGGACCACGGCCATGGCCTTGAACCGGAACTGCACCAGATCCCCGGGCCCGATGCCCAGTTCGGCCAGCGTCCGCGCGCTGACCAGGGCGCACAGCCGCGACCCGTCCGCACTCTCCCCCATGACCTCGGCCACGACCTCCGTGGACCGGACCTCCGTGACCACGGCGGCGATGGCGTTGCGCGCGCAGCCGCGCCGTCCGTCGGCCTGCACCAGCTCCACCAGCGGGGCCTTGATCGTGGCCATCACCGGCACCCCGGGGCCCAGGGCCAGGTTCAGCGCGCTCTCCACGGTGATGATGGCGAACAGCGGCGCCCCGTCGTAGGTGCGCAGGGCGATCTCCGCCAGGACCCCGTCGCGCGAGACGCGCTCCACCCGGCAGGGGAAGCTGTTGCGCGCGCTGGTGCGCAGCGGCATGTCGTCCGGCGCCAGGCGGCGCACGATGTGCAGCGCGTCCTCGCTGGAATAGGCCTGGAACAGCGCGGTCAGGTCCGCCGAGGACTGGCCGAGCACGTCGCGGACCACGGCCAGGGGCACGCCGCTGCGCAGCAGCTCCACGGCGCGCGAGGTGCGCACCGCGCGCGGGGTGCCCAGCTCGCGGGGCAGGCCCGCCTCCTCGGCCCGGGCGTAGAACACGCGGCGCACGTAGCCCGGGTCCGCCGCGAAGGGCGGGCCGTCCAGCCCGGCGCCCATGGGCCCGTCCAAAAACAGCGCCAGCTCCCGGCACAGCACGCGGGCCAGGGGCACCGTGCGCCGGTGCCCGCCCCCGCCCAGGACCACGGCCCCGGCGTCCAGGTCCAGGTCCAGGTCCGCGCGCGTGAGCGCCGTAGCCTCGCCCAGGCGCGCCCCGGAGTAGCGCAGCAGCAAAAACAGCAGACGCATCCGCTGCCGGGCGCGGCGGGCGTCCGAGCGCCGGGGCGCCTCGGACCAGGTCTTGAAGGCCGCGACCAGGCGCGTCAACCCGTCGGTGTCCAGGTGGCGCACGCCGGCGGGCACCGTGAAGAAGGCGTGGGGCGCCAGGCGCGCTCCCGCGCCGCCCGCTTCGCCCTCGCCGTCCATTCCGGCCGTGCCGCTCCTCCCGTGATCGTCCGCAGCCATGCCCCTCTCCTTTCCGGTCCCCTCGCGCCGGGCTTCGGTCACGCTTTCGTCCAAAAGCGTGACCGCGTTGCGCGCGCGGCCCGGGGCTCGTATGTACGCATCGTAAGACTGCACGGATCATGGTGAATAATCGCCACAATCGCAACACCCGGAGTATATCGCTATGAAACGTTTCCTCTCCCCCCTGAGTTCCCTGCTGCTGGCCCTGGCCCTGGCGGTGTGCGCCTCGGCCCCGGCGGCGGCGTCCGACCTGCTCATCGCCCAGGCCGCGAACTTCATGCCCGCCATGCAGGAGATCATCCCGGCCTTCGAAAAGGCCACGGGCCTGAAGGCCGAGGCCACCTACACCTCCACCGGCAAGCTCTACGGCCAGATCACCAGCGGCGCGCCCTTCGACGTCTTCCTGGCCGCCGACGAGAAGCGCCCGGCCAAGCTCTTCGCCGACGGCCAGGCCGAGCAGCCCTTCGTCTATGCCAAGGGTCTGGTGGTGCTGTGGACCCTGGACAAGAAGTACTGCGCCATGTCCTGGCCCGAGGCCGTCAAGGCCGCGACCAAGGTCGCCATCGCCAACGTGGAGACCGCGCCCTACGGCACCTCCTCCATGAAGGCCATGCAGGACGCCGGGATCTGGGACGCCGTGCAGTCCAAGCTGGTCTTCGGCCAGAACATCAGCCAGCCCTTCCAGTACGCCTCCACCGGCGCGGCGGACGTGGGCTTTTGCGCCTACAGCTCCACCTTCACGGAGCAGGGCCAGAAGGGCTGCTTCATCAAGGTCGCCGAGGCGCCCAAGGTCGTCCAGGCCGCCTGCCTGCTGAAGACCGCCCCGCACCCCGAGGCCGCGCGCAAGTTCATTGATTTCCTCGGCACCGCCGAGGTGGCCGCCATCAAGGCCAAGTACGGGTACGAGTAGGCACGGGCGGATACGGATGATTTTCGTTCCCCTCGCGCTCTCGGCCAAACTGGCCCTGATCACGACCCTCGTGATTCCGTTGGCGGCGGCGCCGTTGGCCTATGTCCTGGCCTTCCGCCGCTTCCCCGGCAAGAGCCTGCTGGACGCCGTGGTGTCCCTGCCGATGGTGCTGCCGCCGACGGTGCTTGGTTTCGTGCTGCTGCTGGCCATGAGCCCCGCCACCCCTCTCGGGGCGGGGTTCGAGGCCCTGTTCGGGCAGCGCCTGGTATTCAGCTTCACGGGTATCCTGTTGGCCTCCCTGGTCTACAACCTGCCGTTCGCCGTGCAACCCCTGCGCACGGCGTTCGAGAAGCTGGACCCCCGCCTCCTGGAGGCCGCCGAGGTTCTGGGCATGTCCCCCTTGGCGGCCTTCTTCCGGGTGGTTCTGCCGTGCAGCCTGCCCGGGCTGTGCGCGGCCTCGGTGCTGGTCTTCGCCCACAGCCTGGGCGAGTTCGGCGTGATCCTGATGGTCGGCGGGTCCATCCCCGGGTCCACCAAGGTCGCCTCCATCGCCATCTACGAGGCCGTGGAGGCCCTGCGCTACGGCGACGCCCTGTGGATGTGCCTGGCCCTCCTGCCCATCAGCCTCGGCGCGCTGATGGTCATCAACCACGTCAACGGGAGGCGCTGATGCCGCTGGAGATGGACGTCGTCAAACGCCTGCCCCACTTCACCCTGCGGGCCAAGCTGTCCTGCGCGCCGGGGACGCTGACGGCCCTCGTCGGCCCCTCGGGCGCGGG
>CAYUIN010000089.1:0-8072 GCA_964444695.1 uncultured Desulfocurvus sp. | reverse complement strand
ACGACCTGCCCCTGTCCATGGTCCTGTCCTGGTACGAGCAGAAGGCCGTGGCCATCCTGCTGACGCTGCTCTTCCTGGGCGTCAAGGACATCCGCCTCGGGCCCAGCCTGCCCGCGTTCATCACCCCCAACGTCCTGAACTTCCTGGTGGAAAACTACGGCATCCGCCCCATCTCCACCCCGGACGAGGACCTCAGGGCCATCCTCGGCTAAGGCCCGGCGCCGCCAGGCGTCGCAAGGCAAAGCCCACGGGCCGGAGCGCAGCGCTCCGGCCCGTTTTTTTTCGCCCGCGCCCGGGCGCCCCGCGCCCCGGACCCCGCGCTTTTTGACCCAGGTCAAAACACCGCGCCCCGGAGCCTGCTAGGCTGCCCGCAGACCGTCCGCCCTGTTCCGCTGCGCAGTCTCGCGGCGGCGGGTTGATCGTTTTTCAAAAACAGGTACAACGTACATTGACGGGAAACCCGTATCGCGCGCCGCCATCGCGCACGATCCGGCCCAGGTTCCGGGGGGGCCATGGATCTCGACACCTACGAATCCTTGATAAAAAGCGAGTCGTCCGCGCGCCGCTTCCTGTTGGGACAGTGCTGGAACAACCACCAGCGCTTCTGCCCGCGCTGCCGCGAGCGCAAGCTCTACCGCCTGCGCGACGGGCGGCGGCGCTGCGGACGCTGCGGCTATACCTTCCACGACTTCACCCGCCGCTGGCTGAACGAGGCGGGCCTGACCCCGGGGCAGTGGCTGCGGCTGGTCAAGCTGTTCGAGCTGGAGGTCGGCCCGGGGCAGGCCGCAGAGCAGCTCGGCCTGGCCTACAACACCGTGTACAAGGCGCTGTGCACCGTGCGCCGCGCCATCCTGGCCCAGGCGCCGGACGCCGCGCAGTACTACGGGCCGGAGGCCGTGCTGCCCGAGGTCTACACCTGCCCGCGCGCCTCGGCGGACGCCCCGGCGGACCGCATCCCCGTATTCGGGCTGTGCGGCAACAACGGCGACAGCCGGGCCGTCCTGCTGCCGGACATGTGGGCCGAGACGGTCTACTTCCTGAACCTGAAGACGGCCAGCCTGGGCCGCATCGTCTACACCGACCGCTACCGCGACTACGACGCCCTGGTCTTCTGCGGCGAGAGCTACCTCTGCCGGGGCCGCCGCCACGAGGGCGGGGTCCACGTGGACGGGGCCAAGGGCTTCTGGTCCTTCGCCAAGGACCGCTTCGCGCGCATGAGCGGCGTCTCTCCCCTCAGATTCCCGTTGTATCTCAAGGAGCTGGAATTCCGCCACCAGAACAGGGGGGCGGACGTCTTTGCCCTGGTGGCGCGGGCCCTGTGCGCCTTTGTGCCAACTCGCGACCAATCGCCGTCCGGGTTGCAGGCCGTCGCCGCCCACTGTAACGAGTAGACTGGACGAAAACCCGTGGACCGCGCCACGGGCCGTCCGCGACACGCACCACCAGCGGCCTCGGTCCGCAGCACACGCAAGGGGGACGCATGAAGAAATCCGTGAAACCGGTCGTCTGGATCGCCCTGGGGATCCTGCTCGGATTCCCGGTGTTCAGCATGGCCTACTACACCATGGTCCGCACCTCGACCCCGGGGTTCTGCGCCTCGTGCCACGAGATCGAGTTCGCCTACCAGACCTGGCGGTCCTCCAGCCACGTGAACAACGGCCAGGGGGCCGTGGCCGACTGCATGGACTGCCACCTGCCCGCCCCGCAGGACACGGTGAACTTCTTCTACGCCAAGACCCTGCACGGTCTGAAGGACGTGGTGGCCCACTTCACCGGCGGGGCCGAGAACTACGACCACGCCGTGCAGCGCGAGAAGGCCTACGCCTCGTTCACCAACATGCAGTGCCAGAAGTGCCACCGCAACATCCTGCACATCCCGGACAAGCGCGGCGCCATGCTGGCCCACCGCAGCGTGCTCTACCCCATGCCGGGGTATGAAAAGAAGTGCGTGGACTGCCACCGCGACCTCGTCCACAACGAGCGCGGATTCTACGACTTCAAGCAATACCGGCTGAACCGGACCCTGGCGGGCATCTAGCCCGGGGCCGTATTTTTCTCCAACACCGACAAGAGAGGATGGGGACGATGAAAATCCGCACGACGCTTTCCCTGCTTCTGGCCCTGGTCCTGCTGGCCGCCACCGCGGCCGCCGCATGGGCGCAGAACTACCCCAAACCCCGCGAGTTCCGCCTGGAGCGCAGCATGCCCGAGCAGGCCGTGGCCTGCATCGAATGCCACAGGACGGAGCACCCCGGGATGTTCGCGGACTGGGCCGCCAGCCGCCACGCCAACGCCGGGATCACCTGCCTGGACTGCCACCAGGCCGATCCCAAGGACCCCGACGTCAGCCAGGAGCACTACAAGCAGTATGAAAAGAGCGACAACCCCTTCGGCCGGGCCCAGTACAAGGTGCCCGTCTCCGCCGTGGTCACGCCCAAGGACTGCTCGCGCTGCCACCCCGACGAGGTCAAGCAGTACTCCATGTCCAAGCATGCCAACACGCTGGAGATCATCTGGAAGATCGACCCCTGGCTGAACAAGGGCATGAACACCGACACCGAGCGCAAGGCGGGCTGCCTGTACTGCCACGGCACCGTCATCGCCCAGAAGGACGGCAGCCTCGACCCGGCCACCTGGCCCAACGTCGGCGTCGGCCGCCTGAACATGGACGGCTCCCTGGGCTCGTGCACCAGCTGCCACACCCGGCACCGCTTCTCCGTGGCCGAGGCCCGGCGCCCCGAGGCCTGCGGCCAGTGCCACCTGGGCCCGGACCACCCGCAGATCGAGATCTTCACCGAGTCCAAGCACGGCGCCATCTACAACAACTTCCGCGACGAGTACCGCTTCGACGCCGCCCCCGGCACCTGGACCCCGGGCGTGGACTTCCGCGCGCCCACCTGCGCGGCCTGCCACATGTCCGGCGCGGGCAGCGTGAAGACCACCCACGACGTGACCGAGCGTCTGTCCTGGGAGACCCAGGCCCCGCTGACCATCCGGCCCTCCGAGTTCAAGCCCTTCCCGGCCAAGACCGACTGGAAGGTGGAGCGCGCCAAGATGTCCGAGGTCTGCGGCCAGTGCCACGGCAAGCAGTGGGTCGACGACTTCTACGTGACCTTCGACAACGCCGTGAACGACTACAACACCCTGTACTTCAAGCCCGCCAAGGCCAAGCTGGACGAGCTGTATGAAAAGGGCCTGCTGGACAAGACCACGTTCTTCGACGAGCACCTGGAGCTGCAGTTCTACGAGCTGTGGCACCACGAGGGCCGCCGGGCGCGCATGGGCACCATGATGATGGCCCCGGACTACGCCTGGTGGCACGGCTTCTACGAGTGCAAGCACCGCTTCAACCAGTTCATGGAAGAGGCCAACCACCTCATCGAGACCGGCCAGAAGGCCTACGTCTACCCGACCTTCCCCGGAACGGGCGGCGACACCACCCGGCCGGTGCAGATCTTCGGCAAGAAGTAGCCCCGGCCGCGCGCACCGCGCGCGAGCGAACCACGAGCCCCGCGCCGCCAGGCGCGGGGCTTTTCGTCGGCCTTGCCTGCCGGGCCGGGAGTCTGCTAAATCCCGCCATGGCCCGAATCCCCGGGCCGCGATCCGACCCCGGGAGCCCCCGATGCAGATACCCGACGCCGCCCGCCCGACCCTGGACGCCCTGCTGGAGATGATCCGCGAAACGACCCCCGCCGAGGCCGCCGCCAAGCTCGGCCCCGAGGCCTGGACCCTGGGCGAGATCGTGGGCCACCTGGTGGACAGCGCGGGCAACAACCACCAGCGCTTCGTGCGCCTGGCCTTCGGCGGGCTGGACCCGTTCCCGGCCTATTCCGCCGAGCCCTGGGTCGCCGTCCAACGCTACGCGAGCGAGGACTTCACCACCCTGGCCGTGCTCTTCGAGGCCTTCAACGAGCACCTGCTGCACGTGGTGGCGGGCCTGCCGGACGGCGCGGCGGCCAACGCCTGGGCCCACCCCGAAGGCCCGCTGCGCCTGGATTTCCTCGTTGAGGACTACTACGCGCACATGGCCCTGCACGTGGAGCACTACGCCACGCGCCTGGCCGAGGTCCGCGCGGCCCTGGCCTGACGGGCCGGGCGCCGGGCGCAAAAAAAAGGCCGGCTCCCCAGCGGGGAACCGGCCGGTTCGGCCTGTGCGGCTCGGATCGGCCTAGCCGGCCTGGATCTCGATGCGCCGGGGCTGGGCCGCTTCCGCCTTGGGCAGGAACAGTTCCAGCACGCCGTTGTTCATGTTGGCCTTGATCTTCTCGCGGTCCACGGCGTCGGACAGCTTGAAGGCCCGGCGGTAATCGCAGCCGCCGAACTCCACCTCGATGTACTTCTCCCCGGGGGCCAGCTCGCAGCGGGCCTTGCCGGTGACCACCAGCTCGCTCTCCTCGAGGTCGATGGACAGGTCGTCCCTGGACACGCCGGGCATGTCCATGAAGATGTGGAAGCCGTCCTCGCGCTCGATGATGTCCGACGCCTGGCGCAGGCGCGGAACGCTGTGCTCGGTCTCGTTGGTCTTGGCGATTTCGTTGCTCATGGCGCTTCCTCCTAGGACATCCGGATGTCGATCTTGCGGGGCTTCACGGACTCGGCCTTGGGCAGCACCACGTCCAGCACGCCGTCGGCCATGGTGGCGCTCACGCCCTCGCGGTCCACGGGGACGTTGAGGGTGATGACCCGCTGGAACACGCCCGCAGGGCGCTCCTGGCGGAAGTACTTGCCCTCGGGGGCCTTGCGCTCGCCCTTGATGACCAGGCTCTTGCCGTTGAGCGTCAGCTCCACGTCTTCCATGGCCGTGCCCGGAATCTGGGCGCGCACGCGGATGTGGTCCTCGCTTTCGCTGATGTTCAGCGGCGGATACGCCGCCCGGCGCTGGGCCAGGCTCATGGGCCCGAAGAGGTCCTCGAACATCTTGTCCCAATACCTGGGAAACTCATAGAAGGACCCGAAGTCGATCACCATGCGTCTACCCTCCGTTTTGGGATTGTTGGATTATCGGCAATTGGGGGTCCTGTTGCCTCGTTCGAGGGAAAAATAAGCAGGCAGGTGGGCTTGTCAAGACCGGGGGCCCTCGCGGGCGGGCGCGTAAGCGCGGGCCGCGACAGGGGTTTTTCCGCGCCCTGCGGGCGCCGCGCGGCGCGGGCCGGGGCTTGCTCCCGGGGCGGGTTTGGGCCACACTGCGGGGCACTTCGTCCGCGGGGCCGGGTCTCGGCCCCCTGCGCTGAACATGCCCTGACCACCGCTGCGCACGCACGACCATCTGCCCAGGAGGAGACGATGCAGCACCGGACTTTGGACGACGCCCAAGCCATCTTCACCGCCGGACTCAAGCGCGTGGACCCGCTGGCCATGATGGAGCGCGTGATGCGCCTGGACGGCGAGCGGCTGACCATCCGCACCGAAACCGAGGCCCTGGAACTGGACCTGGACGACTTCGAGCGCGTGCTCGTGCTCGGCGCGGGCAAGGCCTCGGCGCGCATGGCCCTGGGCCTGGAACGCCTGCTGGGCGAGCGCCTGGCCGGGGGCGTGGTGGCCGTCAAGGAAGGCCACACCGAGCCCCTGGAGCGCGTGCGCCTGGTGGAGGCCGCGCACCCCGTGCCGGACGACCGCAGCGCCGCCGCCGCAGACGAGGTCCTGGCCGCCGCGCGCCAGGCCGGAGAGCGCGACCTGGTGCTGGTGCTGGTTTCCGGCGGCGGGTCGGCCATCCTGGCCTCGCCCGCGCGCTGCGAGGGCCGCTGCCTGACCCTGGCCCACAAGCAGGAGACCACCCGCGCCCTGCTCGCCTGCGGCGCGACCATCCACGAGATCAACGCCGTGCGCAAGAAGCTCTCGGGCATCAAGGGCGGGCGCCTGGCCCAGGCCCTGGCCCCGGCGCGCTCGGTGAGCCAGATCCTGTCCGACGTCATCGGCGACAACCTGGACACCAACACCAGCGGGCCCACCGTGCCCGACCCGGCCACCTGGGCCGACGCCTGGGCCGTCATCGAACGCCGGGGCCTGGCGGGCCGCATCCCCGCCGAGGTCGAGTCCCTGCTGCGCGACGGCGCCGCCGGGCTGCTGCCGGAGACGCCCAAACCCGGCGACCCGGTCTTCGCCCGCACCAGGACCATGCTCGTGGGCACCAACTTCCAGGCCCTGATGGCCGCCCGCGACGAGGCCGCCGGACGCGGCTACCAGACCCTGCTTTTGACCTCGCACCTGGCGGGCGAGGCCCGCGAGATGGCCGCCCTGTTCCACGGCCTGGCCAAGGACGTCTCGGCCCACGGGCTGCCCGTGCCGCGCCCGGCCTGCATCATCGCGGGCGGCGAGACCACCGTGACCCTGCGCGGCGACGGCAAGGGCGGACGCAACCAGGAGATGGCCCTGGCCTACCTGGACCTGCTCACCCTCTCGCCCCAGGGCGCGCAGGACGCCGTGTTCCTGGCCGCCTCCACCGACGGCTCCGACGGCCCCACCGACGCCACCGGGGCCTTCGCCAGCATGGAGATCCTCAACCAGGGCCTGGAACGCGGCCTTGCCCCGCGCCAGTTCCTGGAACGCAACGACGCCTACCACTACTTCGATGCCCTGGGCCGCCTGCTGAAGACCGGCCCCACCAACACCAACGTCTGCGACATCAAGGTCCTGCTGATCCCCTGAGCGGGGCCCGGCCGGACACCAGCCCAGATTCCCCCGCGCGCCCGCCGCGCGGGGGATTTTTTTCGCGCGCCGAACCCCGCGCAAAAACGCAACATCCGTCACTGCAAGGACATTTTGCGCACGCAATAGTCACAATCAACGGCTTGCCTGGACTCCCCTGTGGGGGTATCTAGAACGGATAATGAACTTTTTGCCCGCCCTCGGCGGCAACCTCAAAGGAGTCACGGCAATGAAAAAGACGATGTTGCTCATGGTCCTGGTCCTGTTCGCGGTGTCCGCGACGGCCCAGGCCGAGACCCTGAAGCTGCTCACCTGGAAGGGCTACGCCCCCAAGGAGCTGGTGGACAAGTTCGAAAAGGAGACCGGCATCACCGTCGAGGTGACCTACTCCAACAACGAGGAAATGATCGCCAAGCTGCGCGCCACGCGCGGCGCGGGCTTCGACCTGGCCCAGCCCAGCCAGGACCGCATCTCCTCCGTGCAGGAAGAGTTCGGCATCTACCAGGCCATGGACTACGCCAAGATCGAGTCCGCCCTGTTCATCCCCTCCATGCTCGAAGCCGTGAAGAAGAACACCCTGGTGGACGGCAAGTCCTTCGCCGTACCCTTCTGCTGGGGCACCTCGGGCCTGATCGTCAACTCCGCCAAGGCCCCGGGCGTTGATTCCTTCGCCGCCCTGCTGGACAAGAAGTTCGAGGGCCGCGTCAGCTACCGCCTCAAGCGCCCGACCCTGATCGCCATGGGCTTCGCCCTGGGCTACGATCCCTTCGCCCTGTACTCCGACGCCGCCGCCTACAAGGCCATGCTCGACAAGATCGAGGCGACCCTGATCGCCGCCAAGCCGCTGGTCAAGAACTACTGGGCCAACGGCGACGCCCTGCTCCAGTCCATGCGCTCCGAGGAAGTCTTCGTGGCCATGGCCTGGGACAACGGCGGCTGGAAGCTGCACGCCGAGAACCCGGCCATCGATTTCAAGGCCCCCAAGGAAGGCGCCCTGGGCTGGATCGACACCTTCGCCATCCCCGCCAAGGCCGAGAACGCGGACGCCGCCTACAAGTGGATCAACTTCATGCTGCGGCCCGAGAACGCGGGCGTGTTCACCACCGCCGAGAACACCCCCACCGCCTCCAAGGGCGCCAACGAGTTCATCGCGCCCGACGTGCGCGCCAACTTCGAGCGCTCCTTCCCGCAGGAGACCATCGACAACATCAAGTGGTATCCGCCCGTGCCCGCCAAGCTGGAAGGCATGGAGGGCAAGACCCTCGACAAGATCAAGGCCGCCCACCTTCTTGGCATTAACCGCAACACGCTGCGCAAGAAGATTCGCGAGCTTGATATCCAGGTGATCCGGGGTCTGAAGTGAGGCGCGGGGCGGCAATTAACCTCCGCCGCCCGCCTCTATGACAGTGATGTAAACCGGCGACACT
>CAYUIN010000088.1:3228-8121 GCA_964444695.1 uncultured Desulfocurvus sp. | reverse complement strand
CATGGACGCCCTGCGCTGCCCGCCCGCGGACACGCCTGTCTCCGTGATCTCCGGCGGCGAGCGCCGCCGCGTGGCCCTGTGCCGCCTGCTGCTGCGCGCGCCGGACATCCTGCTCCTGGACGAGCCCACCAACCACCTGGACGCCGAGTCCGTGGCCTGGCTGGAGCAGCACCTCCAGCGCTACCCGGGCACCGTCATCGCCGTGACCCACGACCGCTACTTCCTGGACAACGTGGCGGGCTGGATCCTGGAGCTGGACCGGGGCCGGGGCATCCCCTGGAAGGGCAACTACACCTCCTGGCTGGAGCAGAAGGAAAAGCGCCTGGCCAACGAGGAGAAGAGCGAGACCCAGCGCCAGCGCACCCTGCAGAAGGAGCTGGAATGGATCCGCACCGCGCCCAAGGGCCGCCACGCCAAGAGCAAGGCCCGCGTCACCCGCTACGAGGAACTGGTCTCCCAGGAGCGGCAGAAGGCGGCGGGCGACATGGAAATCTACATCCCGCCGGGACCGCGCCTGGGCAAGAGCGTCATCGAGCTCACCGGCGTGAGCAAGAGCTTCGGCGACAAGCTGCTCATCGACGGCCTGTCCCTGGCCGTGCCCCCGGGCGCCATCGTGGGCATCATCGGCGGCAACGGCGCGGGCAAGACCACCCTGTTCCGGATGATCACCGGCCAGGAGACCCCGGACGCCGGAAGCGTGAAGATCGGCGAGTCCGTGGCCCTGGCCTACGTGGACCAGTCCCGCTCCCTGGACGCGGACAAGACCGTGTTCGAGATCATCAACGACGGCCGCGACCTGATGGACATGGGCGGGCGCGAGGTCAACGTGCGGGCCTACCTGGGCCGCTTCAACCTCACCGGCTCGGACCAGCAGAAGAAGACCGGGGTGCTCTCCGGCGGCGAGCGCAACCGGGTGCACCTGGCCAAGATGCTCAAGGAGGGCGGCAACGTCCTGCTGCTCGACGAGCCCACCAACGACCTGGACGTGAACACCATGCGCGCCCTGGAAGAGGCCCTGTTCAACTTCGGCGGCTGCGCCCTGGTCATCAGCCACGACCGCTGGTTCCTGGACCGCATCGCCACCCACATGCTGGCCTTCGAGGGCGACTCCCAGGTGGTCTGGTTCGACGGCAACTACTCGGACTACGAGGAAGACCGCAAGAAACGCCTGGGCAAGGAAGCCGACCAGCCCCACCGCGTGAAGTACCGCCGCCTGACCCGCTAGGCGGCGCGGCGCAAGAAACGATTCAGGGGCCCCGGCGGACGACGCCGGGGCCCTTCTTTTTCCCGGGCGGGCGCCCCGGACCTTCCTGTTTCACCGACGGACGCCCCGGCCTTCCATTGTCTCGCGCGGATGGCCCGGGCCTTCCTGTATCCCCCCGGCGGACGCTCCGGGCTTTCCATTTTCCCCGGCGGACGCTCCGGGCCCTCCATTTTCTCAGACGGACGCCCTGGCCCTTCCTGTCTGCCCATACAGGCAGGCGCCCCCTGCGCGCCACCCCCCCCGCCTTCGTGCCCTATTATTCATGATTGACTTTGATTCTCATTTTCATTTAAAAGACGGGCATCGGAAATCGCCGCACAAGCCCGGGCCGGGCGGGAGAGACGCCATGAAACAGCTGCACATCTGGGAACTCGAAGACTACCAGTGCCCGATCCTGGGCACCTGCCTGACCATGGGCGACCTGGGCCGGGTGGCCCGGGCCGCCGGGCTGGACGTCGACCAGGGCGCCTCGGACTACGAGGTCCACGGGTTCTTCGTGGCCCAGGCCAAGTGCCCCGGCCAGGTGGCCAAGCGGCTCCAGGAGCGCCTGAACCGCCGCCACCGCAAGAGCCTGGCCCGCTTCCGCAAGGTCCGGGACGCCGGGGCCCTGGCCGCCCTGTGGCGCGAGCGCGCGGACCAGGGGGACCTGGCCGGGCCGTTCTGGGCGCTGATGTCCCACCCCGCGTCCACGCCCTTGCTGCGCCACGAGGTCTTCGGCGAAGTGCACATGCTGTCCCACGTGCTGGGCGCCGCGGGGCGGGCGGACCTAGGCCGGATGGCCGCCCTGGAGCGCCGCACGGCGGACCTGGAAGGCCGTCTGGCCGAGGGCGCCACGGTCCTGCGCCGGGCCGTGGCCGTCTGGAAGCGCCGCTGCCGCGACCTCCAGCAACGCCTGGACGACGAGCGCTCCGGCCGCAGGCGCGAGGGGGAACGGCGCACCAGCCTGGGCCGGGCGCTGGAAACCGCCGCCGTGCGCCTGGCGCAGTCCGAGCGCGACGCCCAGGCCGAAAGCCGGGCCCGCGCCGCCGCGGACCTGCTCCAGGCCAGGGGCCGCATCGAGCGCCAGGCCGCGTCCATCGAATCCCTGCACGCCCAGGTGGCGAACCTGCGCCGCGAGCTGGGCGAGCGCGACGCCACCGTTACCGCCCTGGAAACGGCCCTGGCCCAGTCCATGGAGCGCGCCGACGCGGCCCTGGGCGCGCCCTGCCCGGCCTGCGCGGCCCGCCCCGCCGCAAGCTGCGGGGACTGCCCGCGCCTGCGCGGCAAATGCGTGCTCTACGTGGGCGGGCGCTGCAACCTGACCCCGCACTACAAGGCCCTGGCCGAGCGCTACGGCTGCGAGCTGCTGCACCACGACGGCGGCCAGGAGCAGTCGCCGCAGCACCTGCACCAGCTCCTGGCCCGGGCCGACGCCGTGATCTGCCCCGTGACCTGCGTCAGCCACGAGGCCTGCACGGCGGTCAAGCGGGCCTGCAAGGGCTGCCTGAAACCGCTGGTGCTGCCCTCGTCCTCCGGCCTGGGCGGGCTGGCCCGCAGCCTGGAGGAGCTGGAAGGCCGCGTGCAGTAGCGCCCCGGCGTGGACAGGGCCCCGGCCCCGTGCTAGGCCCCCTGAATCACGCACCGCAACCAGGGGAGAACACCATGACACCAGGCGGAGCCGTCGCGCTGCTGGTCGGGTTGGCCATCTACGTCTTCATCTGCTTCCTGATGCACAGGATCGCCAACAAATTCAGGCCGTACTCCTTCGCGGTCATGCTGATCCCGATCTACAACATGGTCCTGTTGTGCGACTGCGGCCGGGTCACCCGCTGGATCATGCTGCTGATCTTCGTGCCCTACCTGAACGCCCTGGTGCCCTGCGTGGTCTTCGGCAAGGTCGCCCAGCGCCTGGGGCACAACTTCTGGGTCTTCGCCCTGCTCTCGCTGCTGCCCGTCGTGCCGCTGCTGATCCTGGCCTTCAACGCCTCCCGGCCCGTGGCCGACGGCGTGGAGCAGGCCGTCTGGAGCCGCGTCGGCCCCGGCGACCCCGAGGCATAGCCCCCGCCCCGCCCCCGCCCGGCGCGCACCGCCCCCGGCCCGCCCGGGGGCGCGGCATTTTGCGGGCCTTGACCGGCCCGGGCCCCCAGCGTATTCCCCCTGCCCATGGCACTTCTGAGCGCAAGCAACCTCTCCATGTCCTTCGGCGGCCCGCTGCTGCTGGACGGCGTGTCCTTCCAGATCGAGGCCGGGCAGCGGGTCTGCCTCGTGGGCCGCAACGGCGAGGGCAAGTCCACGCTGCTGCGCCTGCTCTCCGGCGACCTCGTGCCCGACGGCGGCGAGGTGGTCCGCGCCCAGGGCCTGACCGTGGCCCGGCTGTCCCAGAAGGTGCCCGAGGCCCTTGAAGGCCGGGTCTACGACCTGGTGGTGGAAGGGCTGGGCCAGGCGGGCCGGGAGCTGGCGGAATACCAGCGCGCGGCCCAGGCCGTGCAGGCCGGGGGCGACGTGGGCCGCCTGGCCGAGGCCGAGGCCCGGCTGGACCGCCACGGCGGCTGGGAGGCCCTGACCCGCGTGGGCGCCGTGATCTCCCACCTCAGCGTGGACCCCGAGGCCCGCTTCGAGACCCTCTCCGGCGGGCTCAAGCGCCGCGCCCTGCTGGCCCGGGCCCTGGCCTGCGAGCCGGACGTGCTGCTCCTGGACGAGCCCACCAACCACCTGGACATCGACTCCATCGCCTGGCTGGAGGACTTCCTGCTGCGCAATGTCAGGACCCTGGTCTTCATCACCCACGACCGGGCCTTCCTGCGCCGCGTGGCCACGCGGATCATCGAGCTGGACCGGGGGCGGCTGGCGGACTGGTCCTGCGGCTACGACCTCTTTCTGGAACGCAAGCAGGCCCTCTTGGACGCCGAGGAAAAGCAGTGGGCCGAGTTCGACAAGAAGCTGGCCCGCGAGGAGGCCTGGATCCGCCAGGGCATCAAGGCCCGGCGCACGCGCAACGAGGGCCGCGTGCGGGCGCTGAGGGCGATGCGCGAGGAGCGCCGCGCCCGGCGCGAGCGCACCGGCCAGGCGTCCATCGCCATCCAGGAGGCCACCCGCTCGGGCAAGATGGTGGCCGAGGCCCAGGGCGTGTCCTGCGCCTTCGGGGGCCGCACGGTGTTCGAGGGCTTCTCCACGACCATCCTGCGCGGCGACCGGGTGGGCGTCATCGGCCCCAACGGCGCGGGCAAGACCACGCTGCTCGCCGCGCTGCTCGGCCGCCGGGCTCCGGACGCGGGCACGGTGCGCCTGGGCACGAACCTGGAAATCGCCTACTTCGACCAGCACCGCGAGCAACTGGACGAGGGGGCCACCGTGCGCCAGTCCGTCGGCGCCCAGGGCGACACCGTCACCGTGGGCGGCAAGACCAAGCACGTCATGGGCTACCTGGCGGACTTCCTGTTCGCCCCGGAGCGGGCCATGAGCCCGGTCAGCGTGCTCTCCGGCGGGGAGCGCAACCGCCTGCTCCTGGCCCGGCTGTTCACCCGCCCCTCCAACGTGCTGGTCATGGACGAGCCCACCAACGACCTGGACGCCGAGACCCTGGAACTGCTGGAGGACCGGCTGCTGGAATACCAGGGCACGGTGATCGTGGTCAGCCACGACCGCGCCTT
>CAYUIN010000088.1:0-3128 GCA_964444695.1 uncultured Desulfocurvus sp. | reverse complement strand
ACCGGCTGCTGGAATACCAGGGCACGGTGATCGTGGTCAGCCACGACCGCGCCTTCCTGAACAACGTGGTGGCCGGGACCATCGCCTTCGAGGGCGGGGGCCGGGTGGCGGAATACGTGGGCGGTTACGACGACTGGCTGCGCCAGCGCCCCGCGCCCGAGGCCCCGGCACCCAGGGCCGCGCCCCCGCGCAGGCCCGCCCCGCGCCCGGACGCCCCGCGCCGCCTGGGCTTCAAGGAGCAGCACGAGAAAAAGCAGCTGCTGGCCGAGATGGAGGAGCTGCCCGCGCGCCTGGAGGCCCTGGAACGCGCCGTGAAGGCGGCGGGCGACCGCCTGGCGGACCCGGCCCTGTACAAGGGCCCCGGCGAGGCCATCGCCGCCGCCCGCGAGGCCCTGGCCGGGGCCGAGGCCGACCTGGACGCCGCCTTCACCCGCTGGGAAGCCGTGGAAGCCCGCCTGGCGGAGCTTTCCGAATCATGACGGGTTTCCGCCCCCGAAGCCCCGGCCCAGGCGGTTCCCCCGGGCAGCCGGGGTGACAAAGTTTCCCTTCGGTGATAGCTTCCGCGCACCCAGCCCATCAAGGAGGACTCCCCGGACAATGCGCAGCCCTCTTCGCGCCCTTGCGGCACTGCTGCTCTGCCTGCTGGCGGCAGCTCCCGCCCCCGCCTTCGCCTTCGAGGCTTCGGGGGAGGTCCGCACCGTCAGCCCGGCCTGGGACACCTTCACCAACGCCGACGGCACCGGCCTGTATTTCGACATCCTGGACGCCGTGTTCACCGGCCTCTACGGCCTTCCCGTGCGCCACGAATTCGTGCCCTCGCTGCGGGCCATCCACCTGGTGGCCGAGAACGAGAAGGACATCATGACCTGCAAGGCCCGCGTGGACGCCCCGCTGGTCATGGCCCGCTACCCGATGTACGAAAACGCCTATTCGGTGTTCTTCAACAAGGACAACATCGGCCCCTGGAAGGGCAAGGAAAGCATGAAGGGCCGCTCGGTGGTCTGGCGCATCAGCTACTACGACGAGCGCTACATCCCCGAGGGCATGACGACCAAGGAGGTCAAGAGCGGGACGTCGGCCCTGGGCATGGTCGTGCTGGGCCGCATGGACTTCTACCTGGACGACCTGACGCTGATCAAGGAATCCATCGCCAAGTCCGGCCTGCAATTCGACCAGAACCGGTTCGCCATCGAGTCCGTGGGCTTCCGCTCCTACCATCCGGTGTTCAACACCAGCGAGCGCGGCAGGCGGCTGATGGCCATGTACGACGCGGGCATGGCCCGGCTGCACGCCGAGGGCAAGCTGCGGCCCCTGTTCGAGAAATGGGGCCACCCCTACCCGCACTTCGAGAACTACGGGCCGCTCCAATAGGGCGGCCCGCTTCGTTTCAGCCGCCGAGCAGGGCCTTCTTGAAGTCCTTCCCCGGCCCGGGCTTGGGGCCGATCCAGCAGGCGAACAGCGCATCGGCGAAGGCCTTGCCGGGCAGCGTGCCCAGCGGCCCGCCGCGCAGGGTGATGGTCGTTCCCGCGTCCGGGGCGTAGGTCACCACCATCTCGTCGCCCTCGGCCACGTCCGCCATCCACGAGCAAAGCACGGCGAAGGCCGCCTTGAGCTGGGGCCCGGCGTCCGGGGTGTTGGCGGCCAGGCCGTCGGTCCAGGCCTCGCGCAGATCCGCCGCCGTGAGCGCGCGCAGGAAGTGCATCACCACGCGGCGCGGGCCGTCCTCGGCCAGCACGGCCTCGGCCGAGGCGGGCGGCCCCGGCAGGTACATCCCGGCCACGTAGACCTTGAAGAACAGGACCTTGCGCAGGGCCATCCCGGTCAGGGCCAGGTCCTGGTCCTGCACCAGGGCCCTGTCCGGCAGGCGCACCCCGGCCAGCTCCCCGGCCAGCGCCGGACAGGACAGCGACAGGACCAACGCGAAAACAACGGCAAGACGCATCACGGACCCTCCTTTTGCCAGCCGTGGTACCCGTCCGGCGCGGTTCTGTCAAAAACCGCGCCACGCTTGGCGGCCGGGGAAACTCCCGCATCCGACGCTGACAAACGGCGGCGTCCGTGCTAGCCTCTCGGCGGCGTCCCCCGCTCCCGGGAAGCGCGGGCGCCGCAATCACCGGGGAGACCGCATCATGAAACGACTCGCCTGCCTCCTGCTGGCGCTGTGCCTCGCGGCGCCCGCCCTGGGCAACACCCTGCCCGACGCGGGAGGCATCACCGAAGTCCACGTCGTCGGCCCGTCCTGGGACAAGTTCACCAACAAGGACGGCACCGGCCTGTACCACGAAATCCTGATCACCCTGTTCGGGCTCTACGGCATCGACTACAAGCGCGACTACGTGCCCTCCGAGCGGGCCTACCACCTGGTGCGCAACGGCATGGCCGACTTCATGACCTGCCACGACAAGCCCATGCCGGGGCTGGTGCTGGCCAGGCACGCGATGTACGAAAACCCGTACTACGTGTTCTTCAACAAGAAGAACATCGGCCCCTGGGCCGTGCCCGGGAGCCTGGAGAACCGGTCCATCGCCTGGCGCATCGGCTACTACGACGAGACCAACATCCCCGCCCACATGCGGCCCAAGGAGGTCAAGACCGGCGTTTCCGCGCTGGGCATGGTCCTGCTCGGCCGGGTGGACTTCTACCTGGACGACCTGAACTTCATCCAGGACTCCATCTCCAAGAACAAGATTCCCTTCGACCAGGCCGAATTCGACATCCGGCCCATCGGCACGCGCGCCTACCGCCCGGTGTTCAACACCACCGAACGCGGCAAAAAGATCATGGAACTCTACGAACGCGGCATGGAACACCTGTACGCCGACGGCCGGCTCCAGCGGATCTTCGACAAGTGGGGCTTCCCCATGCCCAGCTACGACATCCCCTGACCGCCGGGCCCCAGCCGATGACCCTGCCCCATCACCCGCCCTTCTCGGTCCCCATCAAGGACTCCATCGCCACCAGGCTGCTGACCCTGGTCTTCGCGGTGTACGTGGTGATCACCATCGCCCTGACCGTGATCCACATGGGCGCGGAGTACTACAACACCAAGACCACCGTGCAGAAGGACCTGACCGCCATGGGCCAGACCTTCAACCAGGGCCTGGCCACGGCCATCTACAACGTGGACG
>CAYUIN010000087.1:0-8123 GCA_964444695.1 uncultured Desulfocurvus sp. | reverse complement strand
CCTGGACCTGCTCAAGGGGATAATCCCCTTAAGAATCCCTCTTTTGGGCCGCCTGGCGGGTCGCTCGGGAGACGGGCCCGGAGGCCGCGAATCGTTGCGCTTCGAGCAACCCGTCAGGCGGCCCAAAATAAGGATTCTTAAGGAAATTATTTCCTTAAGCGGGTGCAGGGCAGAGCCCTGCCGGGTTTGGGCGGAGCCCAACCGCCGGAGGCACACGCCGCCCCAGGCGTCGTCGCCGCGTCCCGTTGGTTTGCCGTCCTAGGCGCCGGTCTTCTTGTCGGCGGGGCCGAAGCGCAGGGTGTGGGCGTGGGCCAGGGCTTGGGCTTCGCGGTCGGGGTGGCCGAGGTGGCGGTGGCAGAGGGCGAGGGTTTCCATGGCCTGGGGGTTGTTGGTCAGGGGTTGGAGGAAGGCGATGGCACGTTCGAAGTCGCCGCAGTTCATGAGGGAGATGGCCAGGGCCAGGGAGAGGTTTTCGTGTCCGGGGTTTGCGGTCAGGCCGAGGGCGAGGGTGCGCACGGAGGCGGGGTAGTCGCGGGTGCGTTGGAGCATGGTGCCCAGGCCCAGGGCGGCGGTGGCGTCCGGGTGCAGGGCCAGGGCCTGTTGGTAGAGGAAGGCGGCGGTATCGAGGTTGTTCTTGATCAGGGGGTTTCGGGCGTAGTCGCCGCGTTCGAAGGTCATGCCCAGGCGGGCCAGGAAGTCGGCGTGCAGGGTGGCGAATTCGGGGTCGTCGGAGAGGTCCGCGGCGGCCTGTCGGGCGAAGTCGGGGAGCATTTCGTGGTAGGCGGTGCGCAGGGTTTCGCCGTAGTCGGCGATGGTTTCCAGGTCGAGGTCGTCGTCGAGTTCGAAGTATTTGATGTCTTCGATGGCGTCGATCCAGATGTCGTCGGTGGCGCCGGTTTGGGCCTTGAACTGTTCGTAGAGGGCGGTGCCGGGGAACACGGAGAGGATGAAGAAGTGGACGACGAGGGGTTTGGTGTCGCGGATGAGGTCCAGGGTGGCCTGGATGGTCTCGGGGGTTTCGCCGGGGCAGCCGTAGATGTAGTAGGCGCGGGCGAGGATGCCGTGTTTGCGGCACAGGGCGAAGGCGCGGACGACGTCGTCGCGGCGGACGTTCTTGTTCAGGGCGTTTCGGATGGCGTCGTCGCCGGATTCCACGCCGAAGGAGATCTGGATGCAGCCCGCGCGGCGCATCAGGGCCAGGGTCTCGTCGTCCACGGCGTTGACGCGGGAGATGGCCTGCCATTCCACGGCCAGTCCGCGGGAGAGGATTTCGCGACACACGGCCTGGACCCGGGCGCGGTCCATGGTGAAGGTGTCGTCGCTGACGTAGAGGTGTTCGACGCCTTTGGCGGCGAGCAGTTGCATCTCGTCCACGAAGTGTGCGGGGGAGCGGAAGCGGACCTTGGGGCCCCAGAAATCCGGCGAGCCGCAGAAGGTGCAGTGTCCGGGGCAGCCGCGCGTGAGGGACAGGTGCTGGTAGGTGAAGTGCCGGGCGGGGATGGGCAGGGAGTCCAGGTCGTCCACGGGGGCGCGGGGGGCGGTTTTTGCGGGGCCGTCCGGGGTGCGCAGGGCCAGTCCGGGGACGGCGGCGGGGTCTTCGCCCCGGGCCCAGGCGGCCACGAGTTCGGGCATGGTCCTGTCGCCCTCGCCCAGGACGACGGCGTCCAGCTGCGGGACGTTGTCCAGGAAGAACCGCCACAGGGCGGTGGCGCTGACGCCGCCGCAGGCGATGCGGGCCTCGGGGCAGGCCTCGCGGGCGATGCGCGCGACGTCCATGGCGCCGCAGCGGTTGGCCTGTAGCACGGTGAGCCCGACGACGTCCGGGGCCAGGCGGCGCAGCTCCTCGCGCATGGCGTCCTCGTCGCGCTGGTCGTGCCAGTCCAGGACGCGGGCCTCGCATCCGGCCTCGATGAGCGCGGCGGCCACGGCGTACAGGCCCATGGGCACGCAGGCCACGTCTTCGGTGTGGGTGCGGTCTTCGAGCCAGTGCGGGTAGACGAGTGCGACCAGGGGTGTTTCGCGCATGGGCAGCCTCCGGGCCAAGCTGTACCCGAAGCGGGGCCGAAGCGCCAGAGGCGGGGCGCCATGGCGCCCGCAAACCCGTTCAGGTCGTGAAAATTTGCACGAAGCATTTGACGAGGGGCCTTGATTTTCATTATACGCGAGGACATGCGGGCGACGTGGGGATGGGACGAACCGCCGAAACGCGCGCGGCCCACAGGCCGCGATCCCCATTGAGACTGATTTTCAAGAGTTTACAAAAGGCGCGGGATACTACAATCCTGGGCCGATTCGCTATTCGCGTCAACGAGTTACCATATCATTAGATATAAGAAGGCCTACCCATTCATGACGTTGTCTCGGCTTCTTGAGCAGAACAAGGAACAGCTCCTCGACCAGTGGTTCGACCTGGTGGTCAAAACGTATCCCGGGCTTTCGGGCGTTTTCCTGAAGAAGCAGCACAAATGGGGCAACCCGGTGGGCACGAACATCCGCGAGGCCCTGGGGCTGCTCATGGATGAGCTGGTGCTGCCCGAGGCCAGCGAAAATCTCGCTCCGCTCCTGGACACCGTCGTCCGCATACGCACGGTGCAGGATTACATGCCGTCGGAGGCCGTGGCCATCTTGTTGTTCATCAAGCACGTGGTGCGCGATCAGTTCAAGGAGCAGATCGCGTCCGGCCAGATCCCCGTGGCCGAACTGCACGGCTTCGAGAACAAGGTGGACACGATGATGCTCATCGCCTTCGACATCTACACCAAATGCCGCAACACGGTGATGCAGAACAAGCTGGAGGACTACAAGCGCAACTTCAGCGCCGTTTTGCGCAAGAAGGGGATCATAGTCGATACTCCGAGGTTCGACAGCGGGACCTCGGAATCGGGTGACGGGTAACTGGCACTGTAACTTCAATCGAGGTAGGGGCTTATGAACGCATTGTATTCACTTTTTGCTGTCTTCGCGCTGGTCGTGATCGCCATGCTCGGTGCGGGGGCCGCGGGGCTTGAGCAGCTCTTCGGGCTGTACATCCCCTGGTTGGCGATCGCCGTGTTCCTGCTCGGCTTCGTCGCGAAGGTCATCGGCTGGGCGAAATCGCCCGTGCCGTTCCGCATTCCGACCACCGCCGGCCAGATGAAGTCGCACTCCTGGATCAAGCATGACTGCCTGGACAACCCGCAGACCACGGGCCAGACCGTCGTGCGCATGGCGCTGGAGATCCTGTGCTTCCGTTCGCTGTTCCGCAACCTGGCCGTGCAGCGCTTCGGCGGCGCCGAGGACGGGGTGGACATCAAGGTCCGCTACGCCTCGGCCAAATGGCTCTGGCTGTTCGCCATCATCTTCCACTACTCGTTCCTGGTGGTCTTCGTGCGCCACTGGCGCCTGTTCATGGACCCGGTCCCCGGCTTCCTGACCGGCGTCGAGTTCGTCGACGGCATCCTGCAGATCGGCGTGCCCACGCTGTACCTGGCCGACGTGGGCCTGGTGCTGGGCGCCACGCTGCTTTTGCTGCGCCGCTTCGTGCTGCCGCAGGTGCGCTACATCTCCCAGCCCGCGGACTACTTCCCCCTGTTCCTGATCCTCTCCGTGGCCCTGTCCGGCATCCTGATGCGCTACTGGGCCAAGACCGACATCATGAACGTCAAGGAAGTGACCATGGCCCTGTTCAGCCTGAACCCGGCCGTGCATGTCGAGGGCATCGGCACCATCTTCTACATCCACATCTTCCTGGTCAGCTGCCTGCTCGCCTACTTCCCCATGAGCAAGCTGATGCACATGGGCGGCGTGTTCCTGTCTCCGACCAGGAACCTGCCCAACAACAGCCGCGAGAAGCACCATCGCAACCCGTGGAACGACCCGGCCGTCAAGGCCCACTCCTACGCGGATTACGAAGACGAATTCCGCGAGAAGATGATCGAGGCTGGCGTGCCCGTCGAGAAGACCCTCGAAGAGGCCGCACAAACCGAGGCCGAGTAGCCCAAGGAGTAGACGATGGCTTGGAATGTCAAACCTGAAGAACTTCTTCAGTACGATTTCAAGGTTCCTCAGAAGAACTGGATGGATGTTCCGCCCGAGTTCCGGCCCGGCACGTGGTGCTACCCGGCCAAGCCGGAAATCCTGGAATACCTGAACAAATCCACCAAGGGCGACTTCCCGCACATCCGCGAGTGGGTGCCCACCGACGAGGACTGGAAGCTGCCCGAGGACTGGCGCGAGCGGATCAAGAACGGCTTCCGCGAGCGCCTGGAGAAGTACCGCTCCTTCAAGGTCTTCATGGACATCTGCGTGCGCTGCGGCGCCTGCGCGGACAAGTGCCACTTCTACATCGGCGGCGGCGACCCGAAGAACATGCCGGTGCTGCGCGCCGAACTGCTGCGCTCCATCTACCGCGGCGAATTCACCCTGGCGGGCAAGATCCTCGGCAAGCTGGCCGGCGCCCGCAAGCTCGAGGAAGACGTCATCAAGGAATGGTTCCTGTACTTCTACCAGTGCACGGAATGCCGCCGGTGTTCGCTGTTCTGCCCCTACGGCATCGACACCGCCGAGATCACCATGATGGCCCGTGAGCTGCTGCACCTGGTGGGCTGCAACATCAACTGGATCCTGGAGCCGGCGTCCAACTCGAACCGCACCGGCAACCACATGGGCATCCAGCCGCACGCCTACTACGACATGATGCAGTTCTTCGTGGACGACATCGAGGAGATCACCGGCATCCGCGTGAACTGCCCGGTGAACGAAAAGGGTCACGAGATCCTGTTCATCACCCCGTCGGGCGACATCTTCGCCGACCCGGGCACGTACACCTACATGGGCTACATGATGCTCTTCCACGAGCTGGGTCTGGACTACACCTGGTCCACCTACGCCTCCGAGGGCGGCAACTTCGGCCTGTTCACCTCGGACAGGATGATGAAGAAGCTCAACGCCAAGATGTACGCCGAGGCCAAGCGCCTGGGCGTCAAGTACATCATCGGCGGCGAGTGCGGCCATATGTGGCGCGTGCTGAACCAGTACATGGACACCATGAACGGCCCGGCCGACTTCCTGGAGACCCCGGTCTCGCCCATCACGGGCACCCGCTTCGAGAGCGCCGCCGGAACCAGCATGATCCACATCACCGAGTTCACCTCGGACCTGATGAAGCACGGCAAGCTCAAGCTGGACCCGAGCCGCAACTCCGACAAGATCGTGACCTTCCACGATTCGTGCAACCCCGCACGGGCCATGGGCCTGCTGGATGAGCCCCGCTTCGTCATCCAGAACGTGTGCGAGAACTTCGTCGAAATGCCCGAGGACACCATCCGCGAGAAGACCTTCTGCTGCGCGGGCGGCTCCGGCCTGAACACCGACGAGTTCATGGAGATGCGCATGCGCGGCGGCATCGGCCGCGGCAACGCGCTCAGGCACGTGCAGGAGAAGCACGGGGTCAACACCCTGGCCACCATCTGCGCCATCGACCGCGCCACCCTGCCCCCGCTGGCCAATTACTGGGCCCCGGGCGTCGAGGTCTACGGCGTGCACGAACTGGTCGCCAACGCGATGGTCATGACGGGTGAGAAGCCCAGAGAAGTAGACCTGCGGCAAGAACCCTTGCCCGGAATGGAGTAGGAGGAATAGCCAATGTATGATGGTGGAAAAATCATCGCCGGCCTGCTCATCGCCCTCGGGCTCCTGACGGTCCCGTTCTGGTACAATGTGGGCAACGCCGCGTATAAGACGCCTGAACTGAAACTGCCTCCCAAAAGCAAGGCGACCGCCTGCGTCGAGGAGACCGAGTGGATGCGGGCCGAGCATATGCAGCTTCTGGACACCTGGCGCGATTCCGTCGTGCGCGACGGCAACCGCATGTTCACCACGGCTTCCGGCGGGCACGTCGAAATGAGCCTGCAGAAGACCTGCATGGACTGCCATGACAGCAAGAAGGAGTTCTGCGACAAGTGCCACGAAGCGGCCGCCGTCGCCCCTTACTGCTGGGATTGCCACCTCGCGCCCAAGGAGGAGAAATAATGAAAACCACCAGACGCAACTTCCTCAAGGTGGCCGGTGTGACGGCCCTGGGGCTTGCTGCGGGCGCCGGTTCCGCGCTGGCCTACTCCAGGGGCTCCTACCTGCCGCACTATGAGCACATGGCCCCCGAGGAAGGGCAGCTCACCGCCACACGCTGGGGCATGGTCATCGATACCCGCGCCTTCCACAGCGAGCACGACTACGCGCCGCTGATCGAAGCCTGTCACAAGGAACACAACGTTCCCGACATCCCCTCCAAGCAGGACGTGAAGTGGATCTGGCTGGGCAACTTCCACGCCACCTTCCCCCACGACAACCAGGAATTCCTGTCCGAGGAAATCCACCACAAGCAGTTCCCGCTGCTGTGCAACCACTGCGACAACCCCCCGTGCGTGCGGGTGTGCCCCACCAAGGCCACCTTCAAGCGCGAGGACGGCATCGTGATGATGGACATGCACCGCTGCATCGGCTGCCGCTTCTGCATGGCGGGCTGCCCCTACGGTTCCAGAAGCTTCAACTTCCAGGACCCGCGGCCCTTCCTCAAGGAAGAAAATCCCAAATACCCCACGCGCATGAAGGGCGTCGTCGAAAAATGCACCTTCTGCACCGAGCGCCTGGCCGAAGGGAAGATGCCGGCCTGCGTCGAAGCCTCCGAAGGCAAGATCGTCTTCGGCGACCTCGGCAATCCCGAATCCGAGATCCGGCACATCCTGGCGGAGAACTACACCATCCGCCGCAAACCGGACCTGGGCACCAGCCCGAGCGTCTTCTACATCATCTAAGGGGTACGTCATGCTCGAAAAAGCATTGCAAGGAAACAAATACTACTGGTGGTGGATCGGGCTGCTCCTCGTGCTGATCGGGGTGGGAGCCTTCAACTACGCCCAGCAGTTCCAGGAAGGCCTCAAGCTCACCAACATGAGCCGGGACGTCTCCTGGGGCTTCTACGTCGCACAGCTGACCTACCTCGTCGGCGTCGCGGCCTCGGGCGTCATGCTCGTGCTGCCCTACTACCTGCACGACTACAAGAAGTTCGGGAACCTCGTCGTCTTCGGCGAGTTCATGGCCATCGGCGCCATCATCATGTGCCTGCTGTTCGTCGTGGTCGACCTCGGCCAGCCGCAGCGCCTGATGAACGTCGTCCTGCACCCCACGCCGAACTCCATCCTGTTCTGGGACATGATCGTGCTCAACGGCTACATGTTCCTGAACATCATCGTGGGCTGGACCTCCCTGGAAGCGCAGAAGAAGGGCGTTCCCTACGCCAAGTGGGTGAAATGGCTGGCCATCCTGTCCGTGCCCTTCGCCTTCTCCATCCACACGGTCACGGCGTTCCTGTACGCCGGTATCCCGGCCCGCCACTTCTGGCTGACCGCGATCATGGCCGCCCGCTTCCTGGCCAGCGCCTTCTGCGCCGGTCCCGCGATCATGCTGCTGCTGCTGTTCATCGTGGAAAAGGTCGCCAAGTTCGAGCTGGGTGAATACGCCGTGAAGATGCTCGCCAGGATCATCGCCTACGCCATGGTCTTCAACGTCTTCTTCTTCGGCCTGGAACTGTTCACCGCGTTCTACTCCCAGATCCCCGGACACATGCACTCCATCGTGTACCTGTTCGCCGGACTGGACGACCCGGCCACCGGCAAGCACCTGGGCGCCATGGTCCCGTACTTCTGGGCCGCCGCGTTCATGGCTCTTCTGTCCCTGGCCCTGCTCATCCCGTCCCAGACCCGGACCAAGAAGCCCATCCTGATCTTCGCGCTGATCATCCTGATCGCCGCGACCTGGATCGACAAGGGCATGGGCCTCGTCGTCGCGGGCTTCATCCCGAACATGTTCGAAGGCGTCACGGAATACATGCCGTCCGCCACCGAGCTGTTCATCTCCATGGGCATCTACGCCATAGGCGCCCTGATCGTCACCGTGCTGTGGAAAATCGCTGTCTCCGTCAAAAAAGCCGCAGCCTAACACCCGACGACACCCGCACCTCGATTGAAAAGGCCCGCCCCCACAAGGGGCGGGCCTTCCTCTTGCCCAAGCGAAACTGCCAGGCGCCGGGCAGGACATGCCTGCGGCGGTTGGGCTCCGCCCAAACCCGGCAGGGCTCTGCCCTGCAC
>CAYUIN010000086.1:0-8138 GCA_964444695.1 uncultured Desulfocurvus sp. | reverse complement strand
GCCGAGAACGTCTGGGCCTTCGTGCCGGGCCGCGACCCGCAGCTGGAGGGCGAGGTGCTGGTGCTGGAAGCCTTCTACGACGCCACGCCCCGGGTGGCCGGGCTGGCCCCGGGCGCGGACGAGGCGGCCTCGGCGGCGGCCCTGGCGCAACTGGCCCGGGAGCTTGGCGAGCGCCCGCCCGCGCGCTCCGTGCTGCTGCTGGCCACGGCGGCCCACGCCCAGGCCCAGGCCGGGATGCGCTGGTTCGCCTGGGCCCTGGCCACGCCCGAGGCGGCCCTGCAGGACCGCGAACGCCGCCTGCGCGCCCGCGCCGAGGACGCCCGCCGCGCCCTGGAACTCTTCGAGTGGTACGACCCGCTGACCGACCGGCCGGACCAGTACGACGCCGACGACAAGCGCCAGCTGCGCCGGGCCCTGGGCCGCGTGGTCAAGGACCGGGTGGACGCCCTGGCCGAGCGCCTGACCCGGCTGCGCCTGGCCCCGGAGGAGCGGCGCGACGTGCAGGCCGTGCGCGCCCTGGCCGAGGAGCGGATGCGCCTGCGCCGCCTGACCTGGGCGGGCGCCCTGGACACCCTGACCCCCGCCGACCGCCAGACCGTGGCCGGCGTGGTGCCCGGGGCCGCGGCCGGGCAGCGCGAGGCCCTGGACGACGCCACGGCGGCCCTGGACGACGTGCGCGGGGCCCTGGCCCTGCGCGGGGTCCTGGCCGGGCGGCGGGTGGCGGCCGCCGTGTCCCTGCACCTCTCGGGCGGCGGGCACGGGGTCGGGGCCTTCGAGCGCGGCTGGCTGTATGCACTCTCCGACGACGTGAGCCGCGCCCGGTTCTACGCCGAGCTGGACGAGGCCCTGAAGGCCGCCGCCGCCGCCCTGCCCAGCGCCCTGCGGGACAGCTTCCACGACACCCTGCGCCCCAGCCCGCTGGACTCCTGGCGCGGCTACCTGCCGGACCAGCCGCAGCTGGCGGGCGAGGTGGCGGCCCTGGCCGGGCTGCGTGGCCTGACCCTGGCCACGGTGCACGACGCCCGCCCCCTGTGGGGCACGCCCTTCGACACCCCGGACCGCCTGGACCGCGAGGCCCTGGCCCGGCAGCGGGCCCTGGTGACGCACCTGGTGCGCGCCCTGGCCGACGGGCCGCTGCCCGCGCCCGGCAGCGCCCCGGTGAGCGGCTTCGCCACCCTGGAAGGCCGGGCCAACCTGATGCGCCAGGGCGAGGTCTTCCCGGACCGCCCGGCGCGGGGCACGGTGGTCCTGGCCTTCCAGGGCGCGGCGCGGCTGCCCGCCATGGTCGACGAGTCCGGCCGCTTCACCGTGCCGGGGCTGGCCAACTACGGCCTGTCCCCGCACAAGGCCGTGCTGGAGAGCTTCCGCTTCGACCCGGACACGGGCCGCGCCGTGTGGGCCGTGGACAAGCCCCTCACGGGCAAGGACTCCTACCGCGTGCGCATGAAGCGCGCGGTGACGGACACGGACCTGGTGCTGTTTTCCTGCGCGCAGACGACCATGTTCTCCATGTACGAGCAGCGCACCTTCCGGCCCCTGTCGCACCCGCAGCTCATCGACGCCCGCACCGAGGCCGGGCCGCTGCGCTACTGGTACAGCCGCCTGGACACCGGGGCCTCCACCCTGGGCACCTTCTTCCTGCAGCCCGACGTGCCGCTGAAGCTGACCCTGTCCGACACGCTGCTGGACAAGAAGCTGATCCTGCTGGACGCGGACCCCGACCACCCGCAGGGCACGGGCTACACCGTGGGCGCCACCCCGCTCATCCCGCGCACCGAGTACCGCGCGGCGCGCGACATGTGGTCCCTGCTGGGCCCGCGCATCGAGGCCCTGGAACGGCGCGGCATCGTGGACGAAGGCCTGCGCGGGCTGCACGCGCGCGGCCTGGAGGCGCTGGACCGCGCAGGCGCCGCGCGCCGGACCCTGGACTGGGAGGCCTTCATGGACGCCTCGCGGACCTCCCTGGCCCTGGCCTCGCAGGTCTACGGCGCCGTGGACGCCACCCAGCGCGACGTCCTGGTGGGCGTGCTGTTCTACGTGGCCCTGTTCGTGCCCTTCGCCTACTGCATGGAGCGCCTGCTGTTCGGCTTCGCGGACATCAAGAAGCGCATCGGCGCCTTCCTGGGGCTGCTGCTGGGCGTCATCGGCGCCGTGGGCGCGGTGCACCCGGCCTTCGAGCTGACCTACAGCCCCTCGGTGGTCATCCTGGCCTTCTTCATCCTGGGGCTGTCCGTGCTGGTCTCGCTGATCATCCTGGCCCGCTTCGAGCGCGAGATGGTGGCCCTGCAACGCCGTTCGCGGCACCTGCGCTCCTCGGGCATCAGCCGGGCGGCGGCCTTCGGCGCGGCCTTCGCCCTGGGCGTGTCCAACCTGCGGCGCAGGCCGCTGCGCACCCTGCTGACCTGCCTGACCCTGACCATCCTGACCTTCACGGTGATGAACTTCACGGCCGTGAAGAGCGCCGACGAGCGCGGCTGGACGCGGTTCAGCGACCGCGCGCCGTACCACGGGCTGCTGCTCAAGAACCCCGGCTGGAAGGACCTGCCCGCCGAGGCCCTGGCCGTGGTGCGCGACGCCTTCGGGGGCCGGGCCCTGGCCGCGCCGCGCGTGTGGTACGACAGCGGCGACCCCACGCGACCCCCGGCGGTGCCCGTGACGCGCGGCCCGGCGCGGGCCACGGCCCTGGGCATCGTCGGCCTGTCCGCGGAGGAGCCGCGCGTCTCCGGCCTGGACCGCGCCCTGGAACGGGGCCGCTGGTTCCGCCCGGACGAGCCCCACGCCGTGCTGCTCTCCGCCGCCCTGGCCCGGGCCCTGGGCGCGGCCCCCGGCGACGCCGTGGACATCTGGGGCATGCGCTTCCAGGTCACGGGCGTGCTGACCCCCAGCGGGCTGGGCCTGGCCCCGGACCTGGACGGCGAGCCCGTCACGCCCATCTTCTACCCGTCCGAGGCCGCCACGCGCCTGTCCGAGGCCGAGGCCGAGGCCCTGGAGGAGGGCCAGGACGTGCTGGACCACGCCGGCCGCTACGAACACGTGGACGGCGAGCGCACGCTGATCGTCCCGGCGCGGACGCTGCTGGCCCTGGGCGGCGGCGGCGGGCGGCTGAGGGCCGTGGCCCTGGCCCTGCCGGACGACGCGGACCCGGCCTCCGACGCGGCCCTGCGCCGGACCCTGGCCGAGCGCTTCGGGCTGATGCTCTTTCGCGGCGGCCCGGACGGCACGGCCCTGCACTTCGCCGCCGGGGGCACGCGCTACAGCGGCGTGGCCAACGTGGCCGTGCCCCTGGCCATCAGCGTGCTCATCGTGCTGAACACCATGATCGGCAGCGTCCACGAGCGGCGCCGCGAGATCGCGGTGTACACCTCCGTGGGCCTGGCCCCGTCCCACGTGGCCTTCCTGTTCGTGGCCGAGGCCCTGGCCTTCGGGGTCATCAGCGTGGTGGCGGGCTACCTCCTGGCCCAGACCGCCGCCGCCCTGCTGGCCGGGACGGCCCTGTGGCAGGGCATGACCGCCAACTACTCCTCCATGGCCGGGGTCGCGGCCATGGCCCTGGTGATGGCCGTGGTCCTGGCCTCGGCCGTCTACCCGGCGCGCCTGGCCGCCGCCATCGCCATCCCCGACGTCAACCGCTCCTGGACCATGCCCGAGGCCACGGGCGACACCCTGTCGCTGACGCTGCCGTTTCTGATCAACGTCCAGGAGCAGGCCAGCGCGGGCGGGTTCCTGCAACGCTACTACGACGCCCACCACGACGTGTCCCACGGGCTGTTCTGCACCGACGACATGGCCTGCTCCATGCTTTCGCCGCAGGCCCTGGCGCGCGGCGGGCTGGACGACGTGGACCTGGCCTCGGGCAGCCTGTGCCTGGGCATGGAGCTGCGGGTCTGGCTGGCGCCCTTCGATTTCGGCGTGCGCCAGCGCGTGAGCCTGCATTTCTGCCCCTCGCTGGCCTACCCGGGCTTCATGCGCATCCGCATGCGCCTGACGCGCGAGGCGGGCGAGCGCACGGCCTGGCACCGCGCCAACCGCCGCTTCATCAACGACCTGCGCAGGCAGCTGCTGGTCTGGCGCTCCCTGGACGACGAGACCGTCGGCCGCTACGGCCGCGAGCTGCAACTCACGGGCGCCGTGCCCCTGGGGCGCGAGGAGGTCCGGCCATGACCGCGCCCCCGGCCCCCGAACGCATCCGCCCGAGGGCGCTGGCCCTGGGCCTGGGCCTGGGCCTGGGGCTGTGCCTGGCCGTGCCCTGGACGGCCGCGCGCCTGGGCAATCCGCCCCTGGGCGGCGGGCACTTCCCGCTGGCGCCGTTCTTCGTGGCGGCCTGGCTGTACGTCCTGTCCGCCCTGGGGGCGCGGCGCACGGGCCGGGCCCCGCTGTCCGGGGCGGAAATCCTCGCCGCCTGGCTGCTGATGACCCTGTGCACGGGCGTGGCCTACGGCGGGCTGGCGCGGACCTTCTTCATCGCCGTCAGCGCGCCGGACTTCTTCGCCCGCGACGCCCTGTCCTGGACGGCGGCCCTGCGCCCGCTGCTGCCGGACTCCTGGCTGCCCGCGGACCCCGGCGCGGCGGCCGTGCTCTACGACGGCCTGCCCGGCGGGCGGACCATGGGCTGGGCCGAGGTGGCGGCGCGGGTGCCCTGGGCCGTGTGGCTGCCGCCGCTGGCCTCCTGGGCCGTGTTCATCGGCCTGTCCTGGCTGGTCATGGCCTCGGCGGCGCGGCTGTTCGGGCCGCAGTGGGTGCGCGGGGAGCGGCTGAACTTCCCGCTGCTGCGCGTGCCGCAGCTGCTGGGCGAGGCCCTGGACGCGGGCCGTTTCGGCGCCCTGGCCGCGAACCCCTACCTGCTGGCCGGGCTGGCCGTGCCCGTGCTGCTGCACGGCCTGAACGGGCTGCACTTCCACTTCCCGTCCGTGCCGGAGCTGCCCACCCTGCTGCTGGCCGGGCCGTATTTCCCCAAGACCGGGCTGTTCTCCGGCTTCCACAAGCTGCGCCTGGCCGTCATCCCGGCCTGCATCGGCTTCGCCTTCCTCACCCCGCGCCAGATCTCCTTCAGCTTCTGGTTCTTCTTCCTGCTGGGCGGGCTGTCCTACGGCCTGCTGGCCTCCCTGGGCCTGCACCTGCCGCAGTCCGCCCTGGGCACCGTGCTGGGCCCGGAGTACTACCGCCCGGAACAGGCCCAGGCCATCGGCGCCTACGCCGTGTTCGCGCTGTTCCTGATCTGGCTGGCGCGCGGGCACCTGGGGGCCTCGCTGCGCGCGGCGCTGCCCGGGGCGGCGCGCGGGGCCGGGGTCTCGCCCTGGCCCGCGCGGCTGCTGGCCCTGGGCCTGGCCGGGCTGGTGCTGTGGTGCCTGCGGGCCGGGCTGCCGCCCCTGGCGGCGGTGCTCGTGCCCGGGGCCTTCGTGCTGGTGATGCTCGTGGTCTCGCGCCTGGTCTGCCAGGGCGGGCTGGCCCATTTCACGCTGACCGTCACGCCCCTGGACGGGCTCACGGGCCTGTTCGGTTCGGGGATGCTGGGCCGGGCCGGGCTGGTGGCGGCGGCGGCCATGCAGAAGCTGCTGTTCATGGACCTGGCCGAGTCCGCCATGCCGACCCTGGTCCACGGCGAGAAGATCCGCGAAGGCGGCGCGCGGCGCGGGCTGCCGGGCTGGCTGCCCGGGCTGGTGCTGGCCCTGGCCGGGGCCGTGTCCCTGGGGTTCATGCTGCTCATGTGCTACCGCTACGGGCTGCGCGACCTGCACCCGGACTGGGCCGCGAGCTCCACCCGGGCGGTGTTCGACGCCGCCGCGCGCCTGCTGGACGCGCCCCTGGAGCCCAGCGGCGCGGCCACGGGCTTCGCCCTGGCCGGGGCGGCGGTGATGCTGGGCCTGGTCGCGGCCTTCTCCCGCGCGCCCTGGTGGCCGCTGCATCCCATCGGCTACCTCACGGCCTACTCCCAGAGCATGCGCATCCTGTGGTTCTGCTTCTTCCTGGGCTGGCTGGCCAACCACCTCTGCCTGCACTACGGCGGCACGGCCCTGTTCAAGCGGCTGCGGTTCTTCTTCGCGGGGCTGGTGCTCGGCGATTTCCTGATGGGCGGCCTGTTCGCCGCCGTGGGCCTGTTCACCGGCCGGGGCTACCCCGTGTTCCCCTTCTAGCGGGGCGGCGAGGACGCGATGTACGACGACAAGGAACTGCACGAATACCGGGACCTGATGACCCCGCCCAAGCGCTTCGAGGAGGGCTTCGGCTGGAAGACGGTCATCGGCGCGGTGTTCATCGGCTTCCTCATGATGCCGGGCAGCATGTACCTGCAACTGGTCATCGGCCAGGGCATCGGCCCCGCCGCGCGCTGGGTGACCATCATCCTCTTCGCCGAGATCGCCAAGCGCTCCTACACCGAGCTCAAGCAGCAGGAGATCTTCCTGCTCTACTACATGGCCGGGGCCGCCCTGGCCTCGCCCTTCCAGGGCCTGCTCTGGAACCAGTACCTCGTGCAGTCCGACGCCGCGCAGATGCTCGGGCTGACGGAGTTCATCCCCCACTGGGTGGCGCCGCAGCCCGGGGCCCGCTCGCTGCTGGAACGCACCTTCCTGCACCGCGACTGGCTGGTGCCCATCCTGCTGCTGATCGGCGCGCAGATCGTCCAGCGCGTGGACCACTTCGGCCTGGGCTACGCCCTGTACCGCCTGACCTCCGACGTGGAGAAGCTGCCCTTCCCCATGGCCCCCGTGGGCGCCCTGGGCACCATGGCCCTGGCGGAATCCACCGAGGACCGCAAGACCGGCTGGAAGTGGCGCACCTTCTCCATCGGCGGGGTCATCGGCCTGGCCTTCGGCGGGGTCTACGTGCTGCTGCCCGCCCTTTCCGGCCTGCTGCTCAGCGAGCCCATCCGCCTGATCCCCATCCCCTGGGTGGAGCTGACGCGGCACACCGAACACCTGCTGCCCGCCGTGGCCACCGGCATCCAGCTGGACCTCGGCCTGCTGTTCATCGGCATGGTCCTGCCCTTCTGGGCCGTCATCGGCGGGTTCGTGGGCCTGCTGATCACCGTCGCCGCGAACCCCATCCTGTACCGCATGGGCGTGCTCACCCGCTGGCACCCGGGCATGGAGACCGTGGACACCGTCTTCGCCAACAACTTCGATTTCTACATGAGCTTCGGCATCGGCCTGGGACTGGCCATCGGCATGATCGGCGTGTGGTACGTGCTGAGGTCCCTGCGCCGCACGGGCGCCTCGCGCGTGGACTTCTCGCGCCTGTTCAACCCGCCCGAGGGCCGGGGCGACATCAGCATCTGGCTCTCGCTGGCCATCTACGTGGCCTCCACCCTGGCCTACATCCTGCTCTGCGTCTGGCTCGTGCCGTCCTTCCCCTGGATCTTCTTCGCCCTGTACGGCTTCGTGTTCACGCCCGTCCTGTCCTACATCACCGCGCGCATGGAAGGCATCGCCGGGCAGTTCGTGTCCCTGCCCATGGTCCGCGAGGCCAGCTTCATCGCCGGGGCCAAGTACTTCGGCTACCAGGGCATCGAGATCTGGTACGCGCCCATCCCCATCCACAACTACGGCGAGGCCACCGTCCAGTTCCGGCAGATCGAACTCACCGGCACCAGCCTGCGCGGCATCATCAAGGCCGAATTCGTGGTCTTCCCCGTGGTCATGGTCGCCTCGCTGCTGTTCTCCCAGTTCCTGTGGCAGCTGGCGCCCATCCCCTCGGCCGCCTTCCCCTACGCCCAGGAACTGTGGCACCTCCAGGCCCTCAACTCCCTGCTCATGCAGACCTCCACCCTGGAAGGCAACTCCCTGTTCTACGAGGCCCTGTCCGGCATCGTCGTGGCCGCCGGGCTCGGCTTCGGGCTGGTCACCTACATCGTCCTGAACCTCGCCGGGCTGCCCATCCTGCTGGTCTACGGCGTGGTGCGCGGCCTGGGCCAGAGCACGCCCCACGGCCTGCTGCTCGAGCTCGCCGGGGCGCTGCTGGGCCGCTTCTACTTCCTGCGCAAGTACGGCGCCAAGTGGCGCCACTACGCCCCGGTCCTGCTGGCGGGCTTCTCCTGCGGCATGGGCCTGGCGGGCATGTTCGCCATGGGCTGCACCCTGATCCTCAAGTCCCTCGGCCGCCTGGCCTACTGACGGCCCATGGCGCGCCGAAACGGCGCCGGG
>CAYUIN010000085.1:6634-8165 GCA_964444695.1 uncultured Desulfocurvus sp. | reverse complement strand
GGCAGAGCCCTGCCGGGTTTGGGCGGAGCCCAACCGCCGGAGGCACACGCCCCCCTCGGCCCACAGGGTCGCCCGGCCTGGGCGGGTCTACGACCCGGCGGTTTCGGCGCGGGCGAGGGTGGTGGCGGCTTCGGTGTGTTTGTTTTGGGCGGTCAGGGCCCGGGCGAGTTCCTTCCAGAAGCGGGGTTGGTGGGGCATCAGGGCGGCGCTTTGTCGGGCCAGGGCTTCGGCGACTTCGGGGTCTTCGCCGCCGTCGAGGTAGAGTTTGGCCATCAGGTGCAGGGCCAGGGCGTCCATGGGGTCGTGGATCAGGGCCTGGTGGAGGTGTTCGCGGGCGGTTTCGGGGTCGTTTTGGGCCAGGGCGAGGCGGGCCAGGGCGCGGCGGGTGGGGCCTTTGCCCTGTTCGGTCTCGGCGGCGCGGTTGAAGTAGCGTTTGGCGTCGGCGAAGCGGCGGGCGGCCTGGGCGAGTTCGCCGAGGCGGATGAGGGCGAAGGCGTGGGATTTGTCCACGGCGAGGCAGGCGCGGTAGGCCTCGCGGGCTTCCTTGGTTTTTCCGGCGCGTTGGCAGGCGTGGCCGTAGTTGTAGAGGGCGAAGAGGTCTTTGGGGTTTTTGCGCAGCACGGTCTGGAACTGGCGCCGGGCCCCCGCGAGGTCGCCGGTGCGGGCCAGGGTGACGCCCAGGGAGTTGCGGGCCATGGTGTTGGTGCGGTCGGCGAGCAGGGCGAGTTTGTATTCCTCGATGGCGTCGTAGAGGCGGCCTTGGGCGAAGAGTTTGTCGGCGTGGATGTTCAGCGCCAGGGTGTCCAGGGTGCCGAGGTGCGGTTCGGGGAGCAGGGCGGCGTATTCCAGGGCCTTGGAGGCGTTTTCCAGGGCGTCGGCGCGGGCGAAGGAGAGGTACGGGTGCGGGGCCAGCCCGATGACGGGCTTGTCGGCTCCGGAGCGGTCCAGGCGGTCCAGCAGGGCGGCGGCGCGGGTGCGGGCCTGTTTGGGGTCGGTGCCGGGCAAAAACCAGATCAGTCCGCCCAGGCTGTGCCGCCCGCCCAGGGCGTCGGGGCCGAGGGTTTCCTTGCAGGCGGCGGCGAGGTCGCGCAGTCCGGTTTCGGTGCGGGTGTCGCCGGGGTGGTCGGCGCCGGGCAGGCGCATCAGGGCCAGGGTGAAGCTCGGGTGGTCGTCGCGTCTGGCGGCCCAGGTTTCGAGGAAATCGCGGTACAGCAGCAGGCCGGTGAGGGCGTCGCGGCGTTCGCCGCTGTGCGCGGTGTGTTCCGGGTCGGCCTCGCGCACGCGGGTCAGGCGGTCTCCGGGCAGGATGTTCCAGGCGGGGTCGGCCTGGTACATGACCTCGGCCAGGGAGGAGCCGCGTCGGACTTCGAGCAGGGCGATTTCGCCCTTGGCGGCGTGTCCCGCGCCGGGGGCGGCCTCGGCGGGCCAGACGAGGAAGCGTTGGCCTTCGCGGGCGCCGGCTGCGGAGCCGAGGTCCACGGTCAGGCGGCCCAGGGGCATGGTTTCGGCGACCTGGCCGCCTTCTTCGAGG
>CAYUIN010000085.1:0-6624 GCA_964444695.1 uncultured Desulfocurvus sp. | reverse complement strand
AGGATCTGCTGGTAGCCGAAGGCGGCGGGGGCGCCGGAGCGGGCGGCCACGGCGGCGGCGCGCAGGGCCTTGCGCAGCAGCATGGAGGCCTGTTCCGGGGCGGGCAGGCGCAGGCCGCCGCCGTTCATGTCGCGCGGGTAGTCGGCGTAGCCGACGCTGACGCCGGGGCGGACGTATTGTTCCAGCACGGGGTCCATGACCTGGAGCGCGGCCAGTTCGCGGGCCAGGGTCTGGGCCAGTTCGCGGCAGGCGGCGGGGGTGCTGCCGGGCAGGCACAGGGCCAGGGAGTCGTCTCCGGCGCGGGCGGCCAGGGCCTGTTCCGGGGCGTGTTCGGCCACGGTTTCGGCGGCCATCTTCAGGGCCTCGGCGGCGAAGGCGGGGCCGTAGGTCTCCTGGCAGTGTTCCAGGGTGTGCAGGCGCACGGCCACGAGGCCGAAGCAGGCGCAGAACCCCGGGGCCTCTGCGGTGAGGCAGGAGCCGGAGTCGGGCCGCATGCAGTCGCCCACCTGTCCGATCTCGCGGGTCATGGCCCGCAGCAGCAGGTCGCGGGTGGCCAGGCCGGTGGCGCCGTCGGTCACGGAAATCTTGTACAGCTGGAGTTTTTCCAGGCAGCTGCGGGCCATGAGCGCCAGGTGGCGGATGGTGGTCTTGGGCGCGGCGAGGCGGACGTCCTTGGCCACGAACACGCCCAGCAGGCGGCCGTTGAGGGCCAGGGGCAGGAGCAGGCGGCGCTCCTCCGGCACGTAGGCGGGGCGCCCGGCGGCGACCTCGGCCATGGGGCCCTGGGCGTCCGGGTCCAGGCTGGTGGGGAAGTAGAGGCTGTATGCGGCGTGGGGCAGGAAGGCGGCGATCTCGTCACGCAGGAAGTGCTCGTAGGTGATGAGGTCGCGCCGGTCCAGGCCCGGGGCGTCTTCCGGGATCAGGCTCTGGTGGGTTTTCATGGGCCCTCGTATACCCCGGGACGGGGTGCGGGTTCAAGGGGTTGCGGGCGCCCGGCCCGGGGCGGCCTCTGGGGGCCGGGCGCGTGGTCCGCAGGGCTCAGAGGAGCGCTTCCACGTCGGCTCGGGCGGCGACGATGTCGATGTCCGAGGCCGTGGGCGCGCTGCCGTTGATGGTGGCGATGAAGTATTCGCCCCCGGCGTCGTCGCCGTTGCTGTCGAAGTACAGGTCGTAGTTGCCGTTGCCGCCGTCGTGGGAGTCCACCACGAAGCCGGGCATGTTCGAGCCCAGGGCGGCGCCGCTGCCGGTGTATGCCCCGCCGAAGTCGCCGGAGGCGAAGTACGCGGCGTTGAGCGTGCCGGTGGCCATGGAGCCGAAGGTGGCGGCGCGGAAGGTCAGCACGTCCTGGCCGCTGTTGAAGTCGTAGAGCCGTTCGTTGTGTTCGCCGTGGGTCGGGTCGTCCCAGTAGGCGTAGTCGGCCACGGAGTCGGCGCCGAAGTACATGGTGTCCACGCCGCTTGCGCCGTCCAGCAGGTCCGTGCCCAGGCCGCCGAGCAGGGAGTCGTTGCCCTGTTCGCCGTCCAGCAGGTCGTTGCCCGTGCCGCCGTCCAGGACGTTGTCGCCGCTGTTCCCGGCCAGGGTGTCGCCGAAGTCCGAGCCCAGGACGTTTTCGAAGTCGGAGAACTGGTCGCCGGTGGCGTGGCCGCCGGTGGCGCTTTGGTTGGTGAGGCTGACGTTCACGGCCGCCGTGGACTGGGAGTAGCTGAGCCAGTCCTCGCCCGCGCCGCCGTAGAGGCTGTCCGCGCCGTCGCCGCCTTCCACGGTGTCGTTGCCGGTGCCGCCGTCGATGGTGTCGTCGCCGGCGCCGCCCTTGATGGAGTCGTTGTCGATGTCGCCGAAGATGGAGTCGTTGCCCTGGCCGCCGTCGATGAAGTCCGCCCCGGCGCCGCCCGCGATGGAGTCGTTGCCGCTGGTGGTGTTGGCGGCGTCGTCGCCGTAGAGGGTGTCGTCTCCCGAGTCGCCGAACACGGAGTCGTCTCCGCCGCCGCCTTCCATGGAGTCGTTGCCCAGGTCGCCCCACAGGGAGTCCGCGCCCAGGCCGCCGAACATGGTGTCCGCGCCGTCGCCGCCGCCCAGGGAGTCGTTGCCGATGCCGCCCGCCATGGAGTCGTTGCCGTCGCCGCCGTAGAGCGAGTCGTCCCCGCCCCAGCCCATGAGGGTGTCGTCGTCCTCCATGCCGTTCAGGGTGTTGGCGTTGTCGTCGCCGTGCAGCAGGTCCTTGTACCAGGAGCCGTCCACGGCATCGATGCCCACCAGGGTGTCGGTGTTGCCCCATTCGTCGGTGGCGGTGCCGTAGGTGCCGGTGTAGCCGAACAGGGAGATCAGGGTGGCGTCCGCCGTGCCCACGTCCAGGTCCACGGTCACGCCCGTGGGGCCCCAGGAGTAGCCGGGGATGTCTTCGGGCCGGTCGTAGATCAGCCAGTTGGAGGAGGTGGTGGCGGTGGTGTCGTCGCCGATGTAGACGTCGTTGCCGATGCTGGACAGGAACTGGTCCTTCCCGCCGCCGCCGATGAGCACGTCGTCGCCGCCGGTGGTACTGAACAGGGTGTCGTCGAACACGGTGAGATTGGAGGGCAGGGGGCTGCCCGTTTCGGGCTGCGGGGCGTAGTCGCCCACCAGGAAATCGTCGCCGTCGCCGCCCGCCAGGGTGTCCGCGCCGTCCAGGCCGACCATCAGGTCGCGGGTGGCGGCGCCGTGGATGGAGTCCGCGCCGGAGGTGCCCAGGTAGATGGTGTAGACGGAGATATCGATGTCGCCGTCCTCGGTCTGGGTGCCGTCCGTGGAGTCCACCTCGTCCTGGGGTGCGAAGCTCGGCAGGACGGCGCCGAAGAGGTCCGCCGCGGTGAGGATCTGCACGCTGCTGCCGGTGGTTCCGGTGCTGGTGGCGGGGTCCGTGCCCGTGCCCAGCAGGTCGCTGGTCAGCGCTGTGGTGGAGGTCCCTGTGATGGTGTCCGTGCCGTAGAGGCCGCTGGTGTCCAGGGTGGTCGTGGTGGTGCCGTCCGCGCTGCCGAGCACGGTCCCGGTCTGGGCGCCGTCGTCGCCGGTGTCGCCGCCGCCGGTGTCGCCGCCGTCGGCCGCGTCGTCGCCTGTGTCCGCGCCGCCGAGGGTGTCGTCTCCGGTGCCGTCGCCGGTGTCTTCGCCGTCGCCGAGCCCGGCCAGTTCGTCGCCCTCTTCGCCGTCGCCTTCCTGGGCCTGCTGTTCGCCTTCGCCCTCGCCTTCACCCTCGGCCTGCTCCTCGCCGCCGTCGCCTTCCTCGCCGTCGCCTTCCTGGGCCTGCTGCTCGCCGTCCTGGCCCTCGCCGTCCTGGCCCTGGCCCTGGTCGCCGTCGCCTTCCTCGCCGCCCTCCTGCTCCTGGCCGGGCACGGGCACGGGGATCGAGGTGATGGGCGCCACGGCCTGGAACAGTTGCAGTTCCATGGGCGTGTAGGGCCGGGGCGCGCCGATGGTGCCGTCGGCGCCCACGTCGAGCATGATGCCGGGGCCGGTGATGAAGGAGGTGCCCTGGGGCGTGGTGACCACCAGGTCGTGCTGGTCGTATTGGAAGATGCCGTAGCGCTCCGCGCCGCCGGGCCCGCCGATGTCGAAGTCCACGCCGGTGCCCCGGATGCCGATGGTCGCCAGGGGCGAGCCCAGGGACACGCCGTCCGGGTTCTCCCGGGCCACGGCGCCCGTGACCATGCGGAAGGTGCCCTTGGACAGTTCCAGGATCATGGATGAGGCCGAGGGCTGGGCGGGGTCGTAGACCAGCTCGTCCAGGGTGATGGTGGCGTCCGGGCCCTGGGAGAGCACGGACTGGTCGATGAAGCGGATTTCCAGGTGGCTGCCCGGCTCGGTGTGGAGCTCTTCGCCGGAATGGACCGCGCTGCCGACGGTCAGGGTGCGCATGCCGTCCGCGCTTTGGGCCGTTGCCGTGCCTCCAAGCGATACGATGGTTCCAATGGCGTCCATGGGTACTCCTGCCCGGAAGGAGAACGTGGGATCAGAGCGCGACGCCGTATTTTTAGCAGAACCGGGGCCGGGGCGCAAATGCCCGCCCGGCGCGCCCAGCGCGGGAGGCGGGGCGCGCTGGGGCGGCTGCGGGGCGCGGGTTTTCGGGCGCTGTTCAGGAGCCGTCGCGGCGGGGGCCCGGGGCGCGCAGGCGGGCGGCGGGCACCGGGGCGTGGCGGGGGTAGATGGGGTTGGCCGCCGTCCACCAGCCGTCCACCGGGTGGTCCGTGAATTCGATGGCGTCGACGAACTTGATGCCCTTGTAGGCCAGGTCGTAGGGCGCCACCAGGCGCAGCGGCGCGCCCCGTTCGTGGGGCAGCGGGGCCCCGTCCAGGTCCAGGGCCAGCAGGATGCGCAAGGCCGGGTCCAGGGCCTCGGCCAGGGGCAGGGATTCCACGTAGCGGTCCAGCGGCCCGCCCCGGATGTGCCCCAGGGCCCGGAAGACCACGTGGGTCGCCTCGGGGCGGACCCCGGCCAGGCGGGCCAGCACCGCCGGGCGCACCCCGCGCCAGTGCGCGTCCGGCACGCTCCAGCCCTCCACGCAGTGCAGGTCCGAGGTCTGGTCCTCGGCGGGCAGGGCGCGCAACTCGGCGTAGGACAGGGCGCGGGGCCGGTCCACCAGGCCGGAGATGGTCAGGGAGTAGGGCGCCTGGGCGCCGTCCGCGAGCCGCACCAGGCCCGTGGCGGGGTCGAAGCGGAAGTCGTCGTCCTCCACCTGGCGGGTCTGGAAGCGGTCCACGAGAAAGGCCCGGGCCGTGGCGGGCAGGGCCCACAGGGCGGCCAGGCAGGCGGTCGTCTTCAGGGCCAGGCGGCGCAGGGGAGAGTGGTCGCGGGGGTCGGGCATGGCGTCCTCCGGGGCGGCGGGAGTGCGGGCCTGGGCGCGCGCCGCCCCATGGGGTATGATAAGCATCCCGGCCGCCCGGGGCAACGCGCGGCGGCCCCGGGCCCGCGCCGCCCTCCCGGCCCGGCCCGCCCGGCGCCGACTGGACATGCACCCCGTTTTCGGTACATTCGGGCCCTGAGCCAAGGAGGAAACCCCATGCCCAAGCACGACGACCCCGTCCTGAACGCCATTTTCGAGCGCCGCAGCATCCGCCGCTTCACCGACGAGCCCGTGTCCACCGAGGACGTGCGGACCATCCTCGAAGCCGGGCGCTGGGCGCCCAGCGGGCTGAACAACCAGCCCTGGCGGTTCATGATCCTGTTCCCCGGCGACGCCCGGGCCACGGCCCTGGAGGAGTGTACCAAGTACGCCCACATCGTGCGCGGGGCCGGGTGCCTGATCGCGGTGTTCCTGGACCGCGACTCGATGTACAATCCCATGAAGGACCACCAGACCGCCGGGGCCTGCATCCAGAACATGATGCTCGCCGCCCACGCCCTGGGCCTGGGCAGCGTCTGGCTGGGCGAGATCATCAACCAGGCGCCCCAGGTGCTCGAAGCCCTGGACCTGGACCCCGGGACCTACGAGATGATGGCCCTGGTGGCCGTGGGACACCCGGACCAGCAGGGCTCTTCGTCCCGCAAGCCCCTGGAAGATTTGCTTATCGAGGAATTCTGATGCGCATAGAGACCTTTCCCCTCGGCCCCCTGGCCACCAACGGCTACCTGCTGTCCGAGGGCGGCAAGGCCGTGTTCGTGGACCCCGGGGGCGACCCGGCGCGGGTCCTGGCGGCCATCGAGCGCCAGGGCCTGGAGCTGACCCATATCCTGGTCACCCACCTGCACTGCGACCACATCTACGGCTGCGCCTCCCTGGCCCGGTCCACGGGTGCGCCGATCCTGGCCAACCCCGAGGACGCCTTCCTGATGGACACCGAGGTCGGCGGCGGCGGGCTGATGGGCCTGCCCATGGTGGAGCGCTTCGACTACGGCGCGCTGCGCGAGGGCCCGGCGGAGTTCCTGGGCCTGCCCTGCGAGGTGCTGGCCACCCCGGGGCACACCCCGGGCAGCCTGTCCTTCCACTTCCCCGAGCAGGGGCAGGTGCTGGTGGGCGACCTGCTGTTCAAGCGCTCCATCGGCCGCACGGACTTCCCCGGCGGAGACACCGCCGCGCTGATGGACTCCGTGCGCTCGAAGATCTTCACCCTGCCGCCGGAGACGGTGGTCCTGTCCGGGCACGGCCCGGCCACCACCGCCGGGGACGAGCACAACCACAACCCGTTCTTCCAGGACGGGTTCTAGGAGGCGCCGTGGCCGACGACGTCGTGCGCCTGGACCTTCGGGGCCGCTGCTGAGGCGTGGGGCAGGAGGTGGGATGGTATCTCCGCCTGTCCCGGGCGTCCCGTGTGGAGGCCCTCGTCGACCCCGGCCTGGAGGCGTCCATGCGCGACCAGCAGGCGACCTGCCCGTCCTGGGCCCTGGACCTGCGCCCGCAGGAGGGCGCGCTGTGCGCCGTGTTCAGCAGGAGCCTGGGCCGTGAGCGCGGCTGAGCGCCCCGGGGCGGGCCCCGCGGTGCCGCTGGTGCTGTCCCTGTCGCCGCGCGCCGGGGGCAACAGCGACGCGGCGGCGGCCCTGTTCGCCCGGGCCGCCGGGCTGGTGCTGGGCGCCGAGGTGCCCGTGCTGCGGCCCTGCGCCGGGGAGGTGCCGCCGTGCCTGTCCTGCGGGCAGGGGGCCCCGGCCTCGCAGGCCCCGCAG
>CAYUIN010000084.1:0-8177 GCA_964444695.1 uncultured Desulfocurvus sp. | reverse complement strand
CCCTGTTCGACCCCGGGTTCGCCGAGTTCGAGCGCCGGGCCTTCCCGCGCCTGGAGATCGCCACCATGACCCGCTACGAGGCGTCGTTTCCGCTGCCCGTGGCCTTCGCGCCCGTGCCGCTGGACGACGTCCTGGGCCAGGTGGTGTCCGAGCTGGGCCTGGCGCAACTGCGCATCGCCGAGACCGAGAAGTACGCCCACGTGACCTATTTCATGAACTGCGGGCGCGAGGAGCCGTTCCCGGGCGAGGACCGGGTGCTGGTGCCCTCGCCGCGCGAGGTCGCCACCTACGACCAGAAGCCGGAGATGAGCGCCGCCGAGGTCACGGACAAGCTCTGCGCGGCCCTGGCCGGGGGCGGATACGCCTTCACGGCCTGCAACCTGGCCAACCTGGACATGGTCGGGCACACCGGGGTCATCCCCGCCGTGCGCCGGGCGGTGCGCACCGTGGACGACTGCGTGGCGCGCATCCTGGACGCGGCCCGGGCGGGCGGCTGGCGGGTGCTGGTCACCGCAGACCACGGCAACGCCGAGGAAATGCTCGACGAGCGCGGCGCCCCGCAGACCGCGCACAGCAAGAACAAGGTGCCCTTCGTGCTGCTGGACCCGGCCCGCCCGGGCGCCCGGCTGCGCGAGGGCGGCGTCCTGGGGGACATCGCCCCCACCATCCTGGGGCTGTGGGGCCTGGAACTGCCCGAGGCCATGACCGGCCGCAGCCTGATCGCGGAGGACTGAGATGGGCGAGAAACGCAAACCCCTGACCCCGGTGCACCCCAGCGGCATGGAGCTGATCTGCTTCTATCCCTGCCCGCACTGCGGGCGCGAGGTGCCCCTGGTTTCGCCGACGCAGCCCGCCATGGTCCGCTGCGACGGCTGCGGCAAGGACTTCCCCATCGTCCCCGTGGACGAGCGGGGCGTACGCTTCGTGAAGATCATGACCGGCAACGGCCGCGCCGCCGTGGATCCGGACTTCCTCTAGGCGGGGACCGCCCGTGCCTGAACTGCTGTTCCTGACCCAGTCCGGCGGGACGCTGCCCAGCGTGCGTTTCCGGGTGCTGCCCTTCGTGGAGCGCGCCCGGGCCGCCGGGATGGACGCCGCCTGGCGCCGCTATCCCAAGACCGCCCTGGCCCGCGCGGCGTTCTTCGCCTCCCTGCGGCACACGCCGATCATCGTCCTGCAGAAGAAGCTCGTCTCGCGCGCGGAGCTGGCGCTGCTGCGCCGCCGCGCCGGGCTGCTGGTCTTCGATTTCGACGACGCCCTGTGGGCCGCGCATCCCAACCAGGGTGCCTGCGGCGGCAGCGAGGACCCGCAGGAGCTGGCCCGGCTGCTCAGGGTCTGCGCCGGGGTGGACCTGGTGGTGGCGGGCAATACCTTCCTGGCGGACAAGGTCCGCGACGCGGCGGGGCGCGTGGAGATCCTGCCCACGCCGCTGGACACGGACGTCTACGTGCCCGCGCCGGGCCGCCCGCCCGGGCCGCCGGTGGTGGGCTGGATGGGCACCTCCTGCAACCTGTTCTTCCTGCCGCCGCTGATGGAGGCCCTGGCGCCCCTGGCCGGGAGCGTGGCCCTGTCCGTGGTCTCCGACGCCGAGTTCGCCGTGCCCGAGCCGTTTCCCGGGGGCTTCCGCTTCTGGAGCCCGGAGCACGAGGTCGAGCAGTTGCAGGGCATGGACATCGGCCTGATGCCGCTCACGGACGACGAGTACACGCGCGGCAAATGCGGCTTCAAGCTGCTCCAGTACATGGCCTGCGGCGCGGTGCCCGTGGCCTCGGACGTGGGCTTCAACCGCGAGATCGTGACCCACGGGCGGGACGGGTTCCTGGCCCAGGGGCCGGACGATTTCGCGCGCCACGTGGCGACCCTGGCCGCCGACCCCGGCCTGCGCCGCGAGATGGCCGCCCGCGCCCGGGAGACCGTCCGCTCCCGCTTCAGCCTGGACGCCGCCTGGCGGCGGCTGGCCGGGATCCTGGAACTGGGGGCTCCCGCCGCCGGGGTGCAATAAACCTGCGATTTTTTCTCCGCGCCCCGCGTTCGGGGCGGTTTTCTTTCCTTTTGAAAAAGCGGGCGCCGCGTTCCAGTTGCCAATGGAAAACGCGGCGCCCGATATTTTGCGCGAGGTCTTTTGACAGTCTTTAGAGATTTGGTAGATATCCGGCCAGTCGGCCCCGCGCGCATCGCGGGAGATGCCCCGGGGGCCGGACGGCACACTCAGCGGAGGCTTCGCAGCATGGAATCCAGCACCGTCAAGCAGACTCTCCCCGAGGGCGGGCTGCCCGCCCCCGAGCACGCGGGAACCGATTGCGTCACCTGTCCGTATTGCGGCGGCCGGGCCTGGTTCGCCTCGCCCGTGCCGGACGAGGCTCCCTGTTCCTGCCAGGCCTGCGGCGGCACGGGCGTCGTCCCCGCGGAACACTAGCCCCGTCTTCGTCTTTGCCCGGGGCGTCCTCCACCGCTCCGGGCGCGCGTCCCGCCAGGGCCGCGCTCATGGCCCCGTCCCCGCCGGGGGGCGGGGTCATCGCTCGTCCGAATCCAGCACCACCCGGTTGCGTCCGGCCTGCTTGGCCTGGTACAGCGCCTCGTCGGCGCGGCGCAGGGCCTGCTCCACGTCGGGCACCGTCTCCCCGCCCGCCAGGCAGGCCACGCCCAGGCTGACCGTGACCCGGAAGCGCTCGCCCCCGGGGGTGGCGAAGGGATGCGCCTCGACCACGGTGCGGATCTTTTCCGCCACGGCCAGGGCCGCGTGGGGCGCGGCCTCGGGCAGCAGGATCAGGAACTCCTCGCCGCCGAAGCGGGCCACGAGGTCCGTCTCGCGCGTCTGGTCGCGCATCAGCACCGCCAGGACCCGCAGCACCATGTCTCCTGTCTGGTGGCCCCAGGTGTCGTTGACGCGCTTGAAATGGTCGATGTCCAGCATCAGAAGGCCCGAGGGCTTGCCGTAGCGGGCCGCGCGCTGGGCCTCGCGCTCCAGGGCCTCCATGGCCAGGCGGCGGTTGGCCAGGCCCGTCAGGTCGTCGGTCACGGAGAGCCTGCGGATCAGGTCCGTGGACTGCTCCACGCGGCGCATCAGGCTGCCGGTGAGCACGTAGAACACCGCCAGCAGGGCCAGGGCCGCCGCGGCGGCCACCAGCAGCAGCAGGGTCCGGTCGCGGGTCAGGGTCTGGCGCACTTCCTGGATGTCGAAGGACACGCTGATCCCGCCGCGCACGTCGCCTTCCTGGTAGCCCTGCTCGGCGTGGCAGACCAGGCAGGAGCGCTTGACGTACAGCGCGCCGATGTAGCGGAAGTGCAGCCTGCCGCCCACGGTCTCCCGTCCCCAGTCCTCGTGGACGTCCTCGGTCTCGAAACGCAACAGGGCCCGGCGCTCGAAATCGTCCGCCGCGTTCACCGGGTTCACGGGCAGCAGGCTGGTCATGTGATAGGTCAGCAGGCCTTCCTTGATGGCCAGCTCGGAGATCTCGCGGGTCATCAGCGCGGGATTCTTGAGGGTCAGGGTCCGGCCCCGGTCGTCGTGGATGTCCGGGTTCTTGAGGTAGGGGTTGGATTCCACGCCCTGGGTCTTGACCACGTAGACCCCGCCGTGCATGGCGCTCCAGTTGCGGGCGGCGAGGATGGTCTGGAAGTGGGCCCGGGCGCGTTCCAGGAGCTGGCGCTCCACCAGCGTGCCCGTTTGCAGGTGCACCCAGGCGAAGATGCAGATCACGAAGATCACCACGGCCACGCCCAGCTTCAGGGCGTAGGCCAGCCACTGTTCCTTGGTCCGGGGCGTGAGCGGCATCCTCGTTCCGTGGGGTCTATGGTTGTCTGTGGTTGTGGAGTCTGTACTATCGGCTTCCCTGCCATAAGTCAAATGGGAAGCTTCCGCCGCCTAGAGGCGGGACAGGACGTGCCCGCGCAGGACCTCGGCCAGCGGGGTGGGGTTGAAGAGGTATTCGCGGTCCACGGCCAGGTCCGCGCGGCCGGGGTCGGGCAGGACGTCCAGGTCCTCGTAGCGCACGCGCCGGGCCAGCCCGTCCTCGACCATGTCGTCCAGCAGGCGGAACTCCGTGTCCAGGACCCAGGTGTGCTTGCCGTAGGGCAAGAGGTCGTAGAGCAGGGTGGTCATGCCCCCGGCCACGACGTTGATCTCCGCCATCAGCTCGTCCGTGATCTCGAAGACCTCCACCACGCGCTCGCGGTAGGCCTCGGGCAGGTGGTAGCAGTCCAGCTGCCGCCGGGGCCGCTCGTCGGGCTTGAACTTGAAGTACACCGTCCAGCCCAGGTCCATCAGCTTCTGCATGTACTGCCCGATGCGCCGGGTGTTGCCCCAGAATTCGTAGGGAATCAGGATGTTCCTGGTGGAGAACGTGTCCGATTCCAGGCGCCGGTAGCCGAAGGACAGCTTGTTGGCCCCGGGCAGGTGGAAGCCCTGGGGGTACACGTCGCCCCATTTGCGCAGCACGTCCTCCCAGTAGCGGCCCCAGACGATGACCTGGTCGAAGCCGTCGTAGGAGCCGGGGGCCCAGCGTTCCAGGGTGTAGGCCGCCTGCCTGCGGGCGTACATGCTGAACTGGTAGCCCAGGGTGGGCACGCCCAGGGTGCGGCAGGCGTACAGCAGCGGGTAGATCTCCTGGTGGTCCTCCAGGCCGAAGAGCAGCCTGGGCGGGGCCGGGCGCAGGGCTTCCAGGTGCCGTTCGTACTCCCAGACGCAATAGGACATCTGGGCCTCGGCCCGGCGCACGATGGCCGCCAGGGCCGGGCGCAGGGCCGGGGCGAAGCCCGAGAGGTCGTACGTGGTGTCGAACACGCGCGGCGCGGCCCACTTGCGGTGCAGGAAGTACACCGGGTGCGGCTGACGCCCGCGCGCCGCGAACAGGGACTTGGACGGCGAGTAGGCGAAGGTCAGCGGCACGGACTCGGCCTCGAAGAATTCCAGCATCTCGCGGGTGCGGAAGTCCCCCGGGCCGTAGCGGTAGAACATCAGTCCGGCGCCGCATTGCCCGGCCACGGCGCGGTTGTGCGCGGGCAGGCGGCGGCGGTAGAGGTCCCAGGCGCGCAGGCGGCGCAACGGGCCCGGGCGGTCGGGCCGCAGGACCTCCAGGATCCGCGCCAGGTTCAGCTTGTTGCGGAAGTGCGGGCGCAGCTCGCCGGACAGGAAGCGGTCCAGCAGCGGCCCGTACTGCACCAGTCGGAACAGCCAGCGCCAGTAGAGGTTGCCCACCTGGGTCGAGAGCCAGTTGAAGCCGCCGCGGTGGTAGTTGTCCAGGAAGCGGGTCCCGTCCGGCGCCTTGGCCTCGTAGAGCGTGAACAGCAGCTCCAGGGCCTTGTCCAGGTCGTTGTCCGGGAAAAAGGTCTCGGCCAGGCCGGGCCCGGCGAGGTCGATGATCCCCGAGGTGCCTTCCGTCACCAGCACGCGCGCCACGCTCAGACCTCCGCCCGCAGGCCGCGCCGGGCCAGCACGTCGTTGTAGACCTCCACGCTGCGGGCCAGCTTGGCTTCCAGGGTGAACAGCCCGGCCTTGGCCGCCGCCGCCCGGCCGAACACGCGGCGCAGCTCCGGGTCGGCGGCCAGCTTGCGCATGGCCCGGGCCAGGGCCCCGGGGTCGTTTTTCGGCACCAGCACCCCGTTGTCGTCGATCAGCTCCGGCACGCCGCCCACGTCCGTGCCGATGGCGGGCAGGCCGAAGAAGAAGGCTTCCAGCAGCGTGTTGGGCATGCTCTCCGACAGCGAGGGCAGCACGAAGCAGTCCATGACCTGGAGGTGGTCCGCCACGTTCTCCACCCGGCCGGTGAACACCGTGCGCTCGGCGATGCCCAGGCGCGCGGCCTCCTCGGCCCAGCGCTCGGGGCGCGCGCCGGCCAGCACCAGCCGGGCGCTCAGGCCCTCGCCCACGGCCTGGGCGAAGCCTTCGAGCAGCGGGCCCACGCCCTTGACCGGCTTGTCCCCGGCCACGGTGCCGAAGACCAGCTGCCCGGGCTCGATGCCCAGCTCGGCGCGCATGGCCTCGCGCGGGCGGCCCGGGGTCACGCGGGCGCGGGGGATGCCGTTGGGCACCACGGCCGTGCGCCGGGGGCTCAGGCCCACGGAGCGCAGCACCCGTGCGCAGGCCCGGGAGTTGACCGTGAAGCAGTCCACGCCCGGGGACCAGTACGGCAGCGGGTTGTGCGGGCGGTAGATCACGCCCCGGTAACCCAGGCAGATCAGCCCCCGCCGCCGCCAGGACAGGCCCCACCAGGCCAGGCGCTTGTTGGCCTTGTTGTGGAAGGCGTGGACGATGCCGGGCCGGCCGGGGGCGGGCAGGACGGCCTCGATGGCCGCGCGCCAGCGGGCCGGGTCCTCGGGCAGGCGGCGCCAGCGCACGGCGTCGTCCAGTCCGGTGATCTCGGCGTCGTGCGGCACGAAGAAGTCCAGCTCGTGGCCGCGCCCCATGAGCCCCTGGGCCAGGTACATGGCCTGGCGCGTGCCGCCGGACAGCGACGAGGACGAGGTCAGGAAGATTATGCGCACGGGGCGTCCTCCGGCGAGGGGTCCGCCAGGCGGGCCGTCAGCTCCGGCAGCACGGCCTCGGGCGTCAGCTCCGTGAGGCAGCGCGTGTGCCCGAGCGGGCAGGAATTCTCGTTGCAGGGCTGGCAGTCCAGGCCCAGGGCCAGGGCCGCGTGCCCGGGGCCGGGGAAGGTCCAGGCGTTGCTGGTGGAGCCGAGGATGGTCAGGGTCGGCGTGCCCACGGCCACGGCCATGTGCCGGGGCGCGGAGCAGTTGCCCAGGTGCAGCCGGGCCAGGCGGATGCAGGCCGCCATCTCGCGCAGGGTGAGCATCCGGCTGGTGACCACGCAGGCCGTGGTCCCGGCGGCGCGGGCCACGGCGGCGGCGTCGGCCTCCTCGCCGGGGCCGAAGAGCACCAGGAAGCGCAGGGCCGGGTCGGCGGCGGCGGCCAGGGCGATGAGCCGCCCGAAATGCGCGGCGGGCCAGCGGCGGGTGTCGCGGCGGTGCGAGGGGTCCACGGTCACCAGGGTCTGGTCCGGGCCGATGCCGTGGGCGGCCAGGATGTCCCGGGCCGCATCCAGTTCGGCGGGGTCCAGGACCAGCTTGGGGGCCTCGCCCTCCCACCGCACGCCCAGCGGCCGCAGCACGCTGGCCTTGCTCATGGCCGCGTAGCCGTCCAGGGGGCGCACGGTGTGCGTGTACAGCCAGCGGTTGTACCACGGCGCGTCGTAGGACAGGCGCACCTGGCGGCCCGAGGCCCCGGGGAACAGCCGCGCCAGGGCCAGCACCCAGCGGATGCGCGGCAGCTGCTGGAAATCCACGATCAGGTCGTAGCGCCGCCGGGCCACGGCGAGGTAGAAGCCGAACTGCGCGCGCAGGCTGCGGTGGGCCTTCTTGTCGATGGCGTGGACGCGGGCCAGGTCCGGGTTGCCCTGGACCACGGGCAGGGTCTTCTTCTCCGTGAGCAGCTCGATCTCCGCCCGGGGGAAGCGCTCGCGCAGCAGCGCGATGGCGGGCGTGGCCAGCAGCACGTCGCCGATCTGCCTCAGCTGGCAGACCAGGATGCGCCGCACGGAGGCGGGATCGATGGCGTTGGGCGTCGTGGGCTCGCTCATGGCGTGGACAGTCCTTTGACGAAGTCGATGAAGCGCAGGGCGCTGGCCTTCAGGGAATGCCCGGCGCCGAACCAGCGCCAGACGGCGGTCCGCAGGGCGGCCAGGGTCGCGTCGTCCAGGGCCAGCAGGGCGTCCAGGGCCTCGGCCAGGGCCTCGGGCCCGGCGTCCATGGGCAGCAGGGTGCGCTCCAGCGGCGCCAGGTGCCCGGGCCAGACCTCGGGCACGCCGCCCACGGCCCGCGCCGCCGGGGCCAGCCCCCGGGCCATGGCCTCCAACAGCGTGTTGGGCAGGCCCTCGGAGTGCGAGGGCAGGCAGAACAGGTCCGCCTCGTCCAGCACGGCGGCCACGTCCGGGGTGTAGCCGTGCCAGGTCACGCGCCCATCCAGGCCCAGGCTCCGGGCCAGGGCTTTTAGCTCCGCCTCGCTCTTGCCCGTGCCCGCCACGCGCAGCCGGAAGTCCCGTCCCCGGTCCGCCAGGATGCCCAGGGCCCGCAACAGGTCCGCGTGGCCCTTGTCCGGGTTCAGCTGGCTGGTGACGGCCAGGGTCCGGGGGCTGCGCGGCGGGCGCGGGGCGTGGGGCGCCGGGGTCTTGCCCGTGAGGATG
>CAYUIN010000083.1:0-8237 GCA_964444695.1 uncultured Desulfocurvus sp. | reverse complement strand
GGAAGGCGTCCTTGTTGTAGTACATGACGATGGTCGAGCGCTGGAACGGGATGCCGTAGGTCTTGCCGTCCACGATGCTGTTTTCCATGAGCGCCGGGTAGAAGCTCTTGAGCCAGGCCTTGTCGGCGTCGGTGGCCATCAGCTCGTCGAAGGGCACGACCACGTCCTCGTCGATGAGGTCGAAGACGTCGATGGAGAACAGCACGGACAGCTGCACGGGCTCGCCCGCCTTGAGGGCGGCCAGGGCCTTGACGCGGGTGTCGTCGTAGTTGCCGGCGTACACGGCCTTGACGGTGACGCCGGGGTTCTCCTTCTGGAAGTCGGCGATCATGCCGTCGATGATGCCGGTGATGGGGCCGCCCACAGCCACCGGGTAGTACATGGTCAGGTTCACGTCCTTGGCCGGGGCCAGGCCGGGCAGGCACAACCCCAGCGCCAGGACCAGGGCCGCCAGCGCCGCTTTGCGGAAAACGGGTTTCATGGGAGTTCTCCTCACGGTTTTGGTTGCCTCCTGCGGGGAGGCTCCGTTCACGCGTCCGCTGGTCGTTTTCCTTGGGCGCGTGTCCTTTCCCGTGGTCCCGGCTAGGCCGGGACCGTGCAGACGATGTCGTCGCGCCGCGCGCCGGTCGCGGCGTCGAAGAAATGGGCGCTTTGCGGGGCCCAGGCCAGGGCCGTTTGCTGGCCCTCGGCCAGGGGGCTGGTGCCGGGCAGGCGCACCAGGATCTCCCCGCCCGCCACGGCGCAGCGGGCCAGCAGGTCCGCCCCCAGGAATTCGCAGTCCAGGACCCGGGCGGGCAGGCCCGTCTCCGCCAGGCGGATGTCCTCGGGCCGCACGCCCAGCAGCAGGCCCTGGCCCGGGCAGCCGGGCAGCAGCGCGGGCGCGCCGGGCTCCAGGGCCGCGCCGCCGTCGCCGTCGAACAGCGGCAGCAGGTTCATGGGCGGGGTGCCGATGAACCGCGCGGCGAACACGCAGCCCGGGCGGGAATACAGCTCGGCGGGCGTGGCGTGCTGCACCAGCCGCCCGCCGTCCAGCAGCGCCACGCGGTCGGCCATGGTCATGGCCTCCACCTGGTCGTGGGTCACGTAGATCATGGTGATGCCCAGGGTGCGCTGCAGGGCGTGGATCTCGCGGCGCATGGAGTTGCGCAGCTTGGCGTCCAGGTTGGACAGGGGCTCGTCCATCAGGCACAGCGGCTTCTTGGAGACGATGGCCCGGCCCAGGGCCACGCGCTGCTGCTGCCCGCCGGAAAGCTCCGAGGGCTTGCGCTCCAGAAGCTCGCCCAGGCCCAGCAGCTCCGAGGCCGTTTGCAGGCGCTTTTCGATGGCCTCGTCGCCGCGCTTGCGGATGCGCAGGCCGAAGACGATGTTCTCGCGCACCGAGAGGTGGGGGAACAGGGCGTAGGACTGGAAGACCATGGACAACCGGCGCTGGGCCGGGGGCAGCGCGGTGACGTCCGTCTCGCCCATCAGGATCGTCCCGGCGCTGACGTTCTCCAGCCCGGCGATGAGGCGCAGCAGGGTGGACTTGCCGCAGCCCGACGGGCCGAGGATGACCAGGAACTCCCCGGGCGCGATGTCCAGGGACACGTCGTCCACGGCGGTGAAGGAGCCGAAGCGTTTGCAAAGGCCGGAAAGGGTGATGCGCATGCCGCCCTGCTGCTGTTCGGCGGTCTGGGCTGCGGGCTGCGCGGCGGGTGCGGTGGCGGGTGCGGTCATGATACGGCGTCCTCCAGGTCCGGCCCCTGCAACAGGGCGGCGGCGGTCTGTTCGTCGGTGATCAGCGCGGTGAGGTAGCGGCCCAGGAGCACGGCGCGCAGGATGGTCGTCTTCTGCATCCCGCCCGAGGCCGCGGCGGTGATGGGAATGGTGCGCAGCCGCTCCAGCGAGGGGCCGGTGAAGCTCCGGTTCAGGGGATGGTCCACGGGCTCGCCCCGGGCGTCCAGGAAATAGCCGAAGATCTCGCCCACGGCCCCGGCCTCCAGCAGCGAATGCCACTGGGACTGGGTCAGCGCGCCCAGGGCGACGTTGGTCGCCCGCGCCGTGAGGTCGCCCACGCCCACCAGGGCCATGTCCACCTCGGCGGCGCGCTCGTAGACGCGGGTGAACATCGGCTGGGCCACCAGGGTCTCGCGGGTGGCCGGGGAGTCGGCGTACATGGGCGCGGCGATGTAGTAGCAGTTGGACGCGCCCAGCTTGCGGGCGTAGCGCGAGGCGATGTCGTAGGGGTTGGTGGTGTGGCTGTGGGGCAGGCCGCCGAAGAGCGAGACGATGGTGATGTCTCCCGGCGCGCGGTGGGGCAGGGCGCCGACGCTGGCGCTCAGGGTCTTGCCCCAGCCCAGGCCGAGGCACTGGCCGTCGCGCAGCATCTCGCCCACCCAGTTGCCCGTGGCCTCGCCCAGGGCGTCGTACAGATGCCTGTCGCGCGAGGGCGTGGGCGCCACGATGGCCCGGGCCAGGCCGAAGGTCTCCTGCAGCCGCCACTCCAGCTCCACGCAGGAGGCCAGGCGCGAGTTCACCGTGATCTGCACCAGGCCGGTCTCGCGGCTCTCCTGCAGCAGGCGGTTGACCCGGGCCCGCGTCAGTCCGTACCGCTCGGCGATGGTCGCCTGGGTCTGGTTTTCCTTGTAGTAGGCCCAGGCGATGCGTGCCTGGAGCTGCTCGGACTGGTCGGTGTGCCGCGTCATGCGCCCCCACAGCGTGACTGGTGTCTCTTTCGGAATGCAACTGTACAGATTTCTTGCCCAAGCGCAAGGGGGCGAGGCCCGTTTTGGACGGTCGCGACGAAGACGCCACAATGCCGTAACCTCCCCGACGCATGGGCCACGCGGGCCCACGGGCCGCCCCGGCGACGCACGGTTTTGTGCGCTGCGCATTTGTGCTGTACGCGTTACAGATGTACAGCAGCGGCCCTGCACCCCGGGCCGCCCGCCGCCGGGCGTGAAAAAGGGCCGGGAGGCATCCGCCCCCCGGCCCGTTCGCGGTCCGTGGTCCGTGGTCCGGGTCCGGCTACTTGCCGGTCATCTCGTGGTAGCCGCCGATCAGGTCGTCGATGACCGTGGCGTCGGCCAGGGTCGAGGTGTCGCCGAACTGGTCGAAGATGCCCGCCGCGATCTTGCGCAGCACGCGGCGCATGATCTTGCCCGAGCGGGTCTTGGGCAGGCCCTCGGCGAACTGGATGATCTCCGGCGAGGCGATGGGCCCGATCTCCTTGCGCACCCAGCCGCGCAGCTCGGCGATCAGCTCCTTGGACTCCTCCACGCCCGCCGAGAGCGTGACGTAGGCGTAGATGGATTCGCCCTTGATCTCGTGGGGCATGCCCACCACGGCGGCCTCGGCCACCTTGGGGTGCGCCACCAGCGCGGACTCGATCTCCGCCGTGCCCATGCGGTGGCCGGAGACGTTGATCACGTCGTCCAGGCGGCCCATGACCCAGAAGTACCCGTCCTCGTCGCGCCGGGCGCCGTCACCGGACTCGTACATCCCCGGGAAGCGCTCGAAATACGTGGTCTTGTAGCGCTCGGGGTCGCCGAACACGCCGCGCAGCATGCCGGGCCAGGGCCTGCGGATCACCAGGTTGCCGCCCGAGTTGGCCGGGACCTCGTGGCCGTCCGCATCCACCACCGCGGCGTCGATGCCGGGCAGCGGGCGCGTGGCCGAGCCGGGCTTGAGCGGCGTGGCGTACGGCATGGCGGAGATCATGATCCCGCCCGTCTCCGTCTGCCACCAGGTGTCCACGATGGGCAGCTTCGCACCGCCGATGTTCTCGTGGTACCACATCCAGGCCTCGGGGTTGATGGGCTCGCCCACCGAGCCCAGCACGCGCAGGCTGGACATGTCGCGCTTGGTCGTCCAGTCCACACCCTCGCGCATCAGCGCGCGGATGACCGTGGGCGCGGTGTAGAAGGTATTGACCTTGAACTTCTCCACGATCTGCCAGAAACGGTCCGGCGCCGGATAGCTGGGCACGCCCTCGAACATCATCGAGGTGCCGCCCAGGGCCAGCGGGCCGTAGACGATGTAGCTGTGCCCCGTGACCCAGCCGATGTCCGCCGTGCACCAGTACACGTCGTCGTCGCGCAGGTCGAAGACGTACTGCATGGTCGAGGCCACGTAGGTCAGGTAGCCGCCCGTGGTGTGCACCACGCCCTTGGGCTTGCCCGTGGAGCCGGAGGTGTACAGGATGAACAGCGTGTCCTCGGCCTTCATGTGCTCGGGCTCGACGAAGCCCTGCACGTCCGGCTCGGCCATCACCTCGTCCCACCACAGGTCGCGGCCTTCCTGCATCGGCACGTCGTTGCCCGCGCGCCGGACCACCACGCATTTGTCCACCGACGGGCAGGCGCCCAGGGCCTCGTCCGCGTTGGGCTTGAGGGGGATGGTCTTGCCCGCGCGCAGCACCGCGTCCGCCGTGACCAGCACCTTGGCCTCGCAGTCCTGGATGCGGTTCTGCAGGCTCATGGCCGAGAACCCGGCGAACACGATGGAGTGCATGGCCCCGATGCGGGCGCAGGCCAGCATGGCGATGGCCAGCTCCGGGATCATGGGCAGGTACAGGGACACCCGGTCCCCGCGCTGCACGCCCATCTTCTTGAGCACGTTGGCGAACTTGTTCACCTCGTCGTGCAGCATCTGGTAGGTGTAGACCTTGACGTCGCCCTCGGGCTCGCCCTGCCAGATGATGGCCGCCTTGTTGCGCCGCCCGTTCTCCAGATGACGGTCCAGGCAGTTGTAGGAGACGTTGAGCTCGCCGTCCTCGAACCACTTCACCTCGGGCTTGTGCAGGTCGGCGTCCAGAATCTTCGTGGGCTCCTTGAACCAGGTCAGGAGCTCCTTGGTCCGCTGGCCCCAAAAGCCCTCGGGGTCGTCCATGGACCGCTTGTACAGGGCCTCGTACTCCTCGATGCCTTTGACGTGGGCCCCGTCGCGATGCTCCGTGGGCGGCTGGAAAAGGCGCTCCTCGTGCATCATGCTTTCGATTTTCTGCTCGCTCATTCGTCGCTCCCTTGTTATCTAAGTGGCCAAAAAAATTGGAGACGATGTCGCTCCTTGCTGCCTGGTCGCCACGCCCAGGAGCCGCTCGCCACTGGGCTGGACGCACTCCGGAACGTACACGATTCCTAGGACATTTCAAATTTGAGCGGGCAGTATTTTTTGGTAAACGGCATGAATTCGTGGTATGAGCGGATACGTGATTTTTTGAACGCGGCGCGCCCTTGCCCGCGAATGCGATTTCGGTCAAGACAACCAGGAGCCACCACGGCGGACAGGGCCGGAACCCCGGGCCGGACCCGCCAACCGGAGTCGATGCGCGCATGAATCTCGAAAGCTTCAATACCATGTTCAAGCCCAACTCCGTGGCCGTCATCGGCGCCACGCAGGAGCCGGGACATCCCGGGGCCGTGATCATGAACAACCTGCTTTCGAGCAAATTCATCGGCCCCATCATGCCCGTGCACGAGAGCCTGGACTCCTGCTTCGGGCTGCCCGTGTACCGCGAAATCGACACCCTGCCCCTGACGCCGGACCTGGCCATCGTCTGCTCCGAGCCCGAAACCGTGCCCGACTACGTGCTCCAGCTCGGACGGCGCGGCACCGCCGGGGCCGTGATCATCGGCAACGGCTTCTCCGACCTGCCCGGCGACGTGCGCACCATGCTCGAAAACGCCATCCTCTCCGCCGCCAAGCGCACCGACCTGCGTTTTTTGGGGCCGGAAAGCATCGGCTTCCTGTCCCCGGCCACGGGCATCAACGCCAGCCTGGCGCACATGAGCGCCGATACCGGACGCGTGGCCTTCATCACCGAGTCCGATTCGCTGTTCACCTCCGTCCTGGACTGGGCCGCCAGCCGCCGCATCGGCTTCTCCCACTTCATCTCCCTGGGCAAAAAGCTCGACTTCGGCTTCGGCGACCTCCTGGACTGGCTGAACTCCGACCCGCACACCCGGGCCGTGATGCTCTACGTCGAAGAGATCCAAAACGCCCGCAAGTTCATGTCCGCCGCCCGCGCCACCGCGCGCAACAAGCCCCTGCTGGTCATCAAGGGCGGGCGCACCCCCGAGGCCGCCGAGCTGCTGGCCCGCTACTCGCGCGCTCCCCAAGGCTGGGACGCCGTGTACGACGCCGCCTTCCGCCGCTCCGGCATGCTCCGCGTGGGCGACATCGACACCCTGTTCGACGCCGTGGAGACCATCGCCCGCTCCCGCCCCCTCAAGGGCGAACGCCTGGCCATCCTCTCCAACGGCCGCTCCCCCGGCATCCTCGTCCAGGACCTCGTCATCGGCGGCGGCGGGACCATGGCCCAACTCACCGAGGAGACCCGCACCCAGCTCATGGACCTGCTCGAAGGCGAACCCGGCGGACCCGTCAAGGCCTTCCTGGACGCCGAAAACCCCGTGAACATCACCGCCCACGCCAGCCCCGAACGCTTCGCCGAGGCCCTCAAGATCCTGCTCAAGGCCGAAGGCGTGGACGCCGTGCTCGTGCTGCACGTGCCCTCGCCCCTGGTGGACGGGCAGGAGGTCGCCCGCGCCGTGGCCGCCGCCTCGCGCCGCGCGAAACGCACCGTCCTGGCCTCCTGGATCGGCGGCGACCACTCCCAGAAGGGCCGTGAAATCCTCAACGAGGCGGGCATCTCCACCTACTGGACGCCGGACAAGGCCGTGCGCGCATTCCTGAACCTCGTCCACTACGGACGCAACCAGGACATGCTCATGCAGACCCCGGCCTCCCTGCCCACCGAATTTTTGCCCGATACCTCCACCGCCAGGATGGTCGTGGAAAACGCCCTGGAATCCGGACGCTCCACCCTCACCGTGCCCGAAGCCATGGACGTCCTGGACTCCTACGCCGTGCCCGTGGTCGAGACGCGCCTGTCCGGCAGCGCCGAGGCCGCCGTCACCGCCGCCGAGGAAATGGGCTTCCCCGTCGCACTCAAGGTCCTGACCCCGGAATCCTTCTCCAAAACCCGCGCAGGCGGCGTCGCCCTGGACCTCGCCGACGCCGACGCCGTGCGCGAGGCCGCCCGCGCCGTCAGCGAACGCGTCTGCCAGGCACACCCGGACTGCCGCGTGGCGGGCTTCGTCGTCCAACGCATGGGCCGCCGCCCCCAGGCCCGCGAACTCTTCCTGCGCGCCGCCACCGATCCCGTGTTCGGACCCTACGTCCACTTCGGACAGGGCGGCATGGATACCGGCATCCTCCACGACGAGGCCGTGTCCCTGCCGCCGCTCAACATGTCCCTGGCCAAGGAACTCATCTCCCGCACCAACGTCGCCACCCTCCTGGAAGGACACCGCGACAACCCCAAGGCCGACATCGACGCCCTGTGCCTGACCCTCGTCAAGGTCTCACAGATCATCGTCGACAACCCCGAAATCCAGACCCTCGAAATCAACCCCCTGTTCGCAGACCAGGACGGCGTCCTGGCCCTGGACGCACACATCACCGTCGCCCCCTACAAGGGCGACCCCGGCGCGCGACTCGCCATCCGCCCCTACCCGCGCGAACTCGAGGAATGCGTCACCCTGCGCGACGGCACACAGGTCACCCTGCGGCCCATCCGCCCCGAAGACGAACCCGCACACTGGCAGTTCCTCTCCAAACTGACCATCGACGACATCCGCTACCGCTTCTTCGGACTCGTGCGCGAACTGCCGCGCTCCGAAATGATCCGCCTCACCCAGATCGACTACGATCGCGAAATGGCCTTCATCGCCACCGCCGAAAACCCGGAAAAACCCGGCGAAAACGAAACCCTCGGCGTCGTGCGCGGGATGACCAAACCCGACAACTCCGCCACCGAATTCGCCATCGTCGTGCGCTCCGACCTCAAAAAACGCGGCCTCGGACGCATCCTCATGGAAAAGCTCATCCGCTACGCCCGCTCCCGGCATACCAAATACATGATCGGCGAAGCCCTGCTCGAAAACAAAGGCATGTCCACCCTCGCCGAAAAACTCGGCTTCGAAGTCAAAAAGAACTACGACGACGACGTCTACCAGTTCCGCCTCCTCCTCAACCCCGACCTCTAGGCCGCCCCCCGGCCCACAGGCCGCGCTCCCACCGCCGGGCGACCGGACCGACGGACGGACACGGCTGCGCCAAGGACGGCGTGTGCCTCCGGCGGTTGGGCTCCGCCCAAACCCGGCAGGGCGCTGCCCTGCACCCGCTCAAGGGGATAATCCCCTTAAGAATCCCTCTATAGGGCCGCCTGACGGGTTGCTCAACGTGTAAGGCCC